>CAIJJH010000202.1 GCA_903820955.1 uncultured Micrococcales bacterium | reverse complement strand
TGTGGATAACCTGTGGATAACCTGTGGAGGAATTGTGTATAACTATTGGCTTAGGCAATAAACAAAAGGGCTCTAGCCTGTGCGAAACAAATTTTTGTAAAGTCTAAACTTCCACCTGAGACTTGGCTGATCCGACAATTCCGACACGCCGAAAGCCGAGTTATACACAAGTTATCCACAGGGTAAAAGGAACGGCGCCGAGTCGAAACCCGGCGCCGCCCTGTTGAATCTGGTTACTTTGCAGCCACAACCTGGAGGGTTACGGTGGCAACTACGTCGCCGTGAAGGCGAACGGTTGCTTCGTGGTTGCCGGTTACGCGAATTGCGCCGCCGAACTCCACCTTGCGCTTGTCAACCTCTGGAAGACCAGAGGTGACTATAGCTGCAACGACATCGGCGGTCTTGACGGCGCCGAATAGACGACCCTCTTTACCGGCCTTGACCTCGATGCGGATCGGCTTCTCTTCAAGGCGAGCCTTGAGGGTCTGTGCCTCTTCAACGGTTGCAAGGGCACGTGCGTCGCGACCAGCGCGAATCGAGTCAACCTGCTTCTCGCCACCCTTGCTCCAAACGACTGCAAAGCCCTTTGGAATCAAGAAGTTACGAGCGTAACCGTTCTTTACTTCAACAACGTCGCCTGCGGAACCAAGACCGGAGACCTCGTTGGTCAGAATAACCTTCGACATACTTCCTGCTCCTTAGTTGCGGCCTGCGCCCGAGTATGGCAAAAGAGCCATTTCGCGAGCGTTTTTGATGGCACGTGAGATTAGACGCTGTTCCTGAACAGAAACACCGGTGATGCGACGGGCGCGGATCTTTCCGCGGTCCGAGATGAACTTACGTAGGGTTGCGACATCTTTGTAGTCGATGACACCAACCTTGATTGACTTAACCGGCGCTAGCTTCGCATTCTTTGCGTTGCGGTTTGGCTTGCGACGGTCGTCGTTTGACTTTCCAGCCATTTGATACTCCTAAAGTTTTCGAATTAGAACGGGGTGTCGTCTGCGCCGGCAGAAGCGCCTGGGTTAGCCCAGTCGTCTGCTGCCTTTGGTGCCTTGGCAGCACCCGAGTCGCCCCAAGGGGTCTCGGCTACTGCGCCGCCCTCACGGGCACGACGGGTGATTGACGCGGTTGCGTAGCGCAGCGAGCCACCGATTTCATCGATGTCTAGCTCTAGCGAGGCGCGAGCCTCACCAGCAGTCGACTGGTAGGCCGATGGGGCCTTTAGTCGACCGGTCACGATAACGCGGGTGCCTTTGGTGAGCGACTGAGCAACGTTTTCTGCAAGCTCACGCCATGCGGTGCAACGCACCCACACGGTTTCGCCGTCTACCCACGCGTTGGTCTCGCGGTTAAAGGTGCGCGGGGTTGAGCCCACACGAACGCTTACAACTGCTAGCCCACCCTGGGTGTAACGAAGCTCTGGATCGTCGGCAAGGTTGCCAACAATGGTTACGTTTAGTTCGCCAGCCATGGTGCTACTCAGCGTCCTTCTTGGCAGCTGGCTTGCGCGGAGCACGAGCCGGCTTGGTGTCAGCGATCTCTGCAGCAGTGATCTCTGGAACATCAATCGGCTTGATGCTGACGACAGCCTCGTCTGCACGAAGAACCTTGGTGCGCATGACGGCTTCTGAAAGTCGCAGCTGGCGGTCTACTTCGAGAATGTCGGCAGATGTTGCCTTCAGGTTCACGACGGCGTAGATGCCTTCGGTCTTCTTGTTGATTTCGTAGGCCAGACGACGTTTTCCCCAGATTTCAACGTTTTCAATGGTGCCTCCACCATTTTTAACTACGCTGAGGAATTTGTCGAGGCTTGGAGCAACGGTACGTTCTTCGACTGATGGGTCGAGGATAACCATGAGCTCGTATGGATGCATAACTAACCCACCTCCTTCGGACTAAACGGTCATGGGATTTCCATAACAGGAGGGTAAATAAGCATCGCTACCCAAAGAAATGGGCAACCTGAATACTCTACCTGCTAGACCACCATGCGAGCAAGCGCTCCTTTGCCGCCTCCGGGCCGATCGAGCCCTCCTCGAGACGCAGTTCCATCAAAAAGTCGCGAGCCTCGCCAACCTCGCGGCTTGGCTTGAGGCCCAGAATTTTCATGATTTCCTCGCCCGAGAGGTCGGGGCGCAACGAGTCGAGTTCTTCCTGCTCGCGAAGCTCCGCAATTCGGTTCTCTAGGTCGTCGTAGGCAAAGGAAAGCCGTTCGGCCTTGCGCTGGTTGCGCGTGGTTACATCGGCTCGAGTCAGCGCGTGCAATGGAAGCAGAAGATCTTCGGCGTCACGCACGTAGCGGCGAACCGCAGAGTCGCTCCAGGCTTGATCGCCGTAGCCAAAAAAGCGCAGGTGCAGTTCAATCAATCGACCAACCGCACGAATCTTTTCGTTGTCGAACTTGAGCGCTTGCATTCGCTTCTTGGCGATGCGCGAGCCAACCAGGTCGTGCTGGTGAAAAGTCACGCCACCGCCCGGCTCGAGCTTGCGGGTCTTCGGCTTACCACAGTCGTGCAGCAAAGCAGCAAAGCGCAACACGAAGTTGCCCTCGAGGCCGTAATCCTTCTCGTAACCGATCGCCTGTTCAACCACCGTGAGTGTGTGTTCGAAGACGTCCTTGTGATGGTGGTGTTCGTCGACCTCGAGCTTCAGGGCGGGTAGTTCGGGCAGCACCAGCTCGGCAAGACCAGAATCGACAAGCGCGGTAAGACCCTTGCGAGGGTTGGCGCCGAGCATTAGCTTGACGATTTCTTCGCGGACGCGCTCAGCAGAGATTATTTCGATGCGCGAGGCCATCGAAACCATGGCATCAAAGGTGGCTGGCTCGATTTCGAAACCCAACTGCGACGCAAACCGCGCGGCGCGCATCATGCGCAGCGGGTCATCGCTAAATGAGTCTTCGGGTTTGCCAGGTGTGCGAATCACACCGGCCAATAGGTCTTGCAGCCCATTGAACGGGTCGACGAAGGTGTTTGATGGCAGGCGAAGGGCCATCGAGTTGATCGTGAAGTCGCGCCTGAACAGGTCCTCGTTGAGGTCGATGCCGAAGGCGACCTCCGGCTTGCGGCTCTCGGGCTCGTATTTATCTGCTCGGTAGGTGGTGATCTCGATCTGATCTTCGCCGACTTTTGCACCGATGGTTCCGAACTCGCGGCCGATGTCCCAGTGGGAATCGACGAAAGGCTTCAGGATTTTAAGAATCTCGTCTGGCTTGGCATCAGTGGTGAAGTCGAGGTCAGGCGCTTTGCGGCCCAAAAATGCATCGCGAACCGGCCCGCCGACGAGCGAAAGCTCGAAGCCTGCGTCGCCAAAGCGTTTACCGAGTTCGACAAACAAAGGCTCACTTGTAATGCGCTCAAGATTTGCTAGCGCGGAGGCAACCGTTTGCATGGCTTTTAGTGTGCCACAGGGTTGCGGGTTTAGGCTTTGACTAATGAAACTGCGCCCGAAACTTTCACGCTCACGGCAGGTCGAGGAGACCTCTGCTGGCGGATTTGTTTTGGCGGCCGACGGTAGTGAAAAGGTTGCGCTGATCGGTAGAAAAACTCGCACCAATCGACTCGAGTGGTGCGTGCCAAAGGGGCACCCTGAGGGTGCCGAAAGCGTTGAGGCTGCTGCGATTCGCGAGGTTGCCGAAGAGACCGGTTTGATTTGCGAAATTATCGCCCCACTCGGTGTAATCGACTACAAGTTTCAGGCCGGCGGCAAGCTCATTCACAAGACCGTGCACCACTTTCTGATGCGCCAGCTCGGCGGCGAACTCACGATCGAAAACGACCCTGACCACGAGGCCGTAGACGTCATGTGGGTTTCGTTAGATGACATCGCTGGGGTTCTCGCCCACGAAAACGAGCGCAGGATGGCTCGAGGAGTCATCGAATGGGTGGAGCGGAACCGATGAAGAGACTGTTCGCTGCTCTTATTGTTGCTTTTGCTTTCACGGCGGCAGCCCCGGCCCTTGCCGCCGACAGCTACGACATCAAGATCGTGAACGCCAGCGACATCAACATGGTCGCCAAGGACTCCCGCCTGCCGATCATTATTCGAAACGACTACGACAGCGAAGCACGCGTTCTGGTGCACGTGATCGCAAACAATTCCAAGGTGACCGCGCCTGAGGCTACCGCCGCGGTCGTCCCAGGTTTCAGCACCTACACGGCAAAGGTTCCGGTGACCGCGATTTCTAGTGGTGACGTCGAGCTAGAGGTGTGGTTGACCAGCATGAACGGGGTTCGTCTAACCGAAAACGTGAAGTTGAACATGCACATCAACTCGAGCCTCGAGGTTTTTCTAGTCGGCGGTTTAGCCGCTTTGGTTGTCTTGCTCGGCTCAGTCGGTGTGGTTCGAACCCTGCGCAAGAAGTCGAGGGCTAGCGCTTGAGTATGGCAAGGTCTTCGATGATCATGGCTTCGGGCACGATCGTCTCGCGAATCTTGGGTTTCGTTCGAGCAGTGATGCTCGCACTAACCATCGGCGTGACCACCAACGCGGCCGACGCCTTCGGTGTCGCCAATCAGCTACCAAACAACGTCTACGCGATTGTGGTCGGCGGGGTTTTGAACGCGGTGTTGGTGCCGCAAATCGTCAGAGCTCGATCGCACAAGGATGGCGGCAAGGGCTACATCGATCGCCTACTGACCCTGATCATCACGGTCTTCTTCGCGGTCACTGTGATCACTACTGCAAGCGCTCCCCTGTTGGTCAGTCTCTACACCTCCGGTTGGTCGTCTGATCAACTAGCGCTGGCAACCGCCTTCGCCTACTGGTGCCTGCCCCAACTGTTCTTCTACGGGCTCTACTCGCTGCTCGGTGAGGTTCTCAACGCTCGCAGCGCATTCGGCCCGTTCATGTGGGCGCCGGTTTTGAACAACCTGGTTGCCATCGCAGGACTCGGTGCGTTCATCGCAATCTTCGGTGCCGACCCGACCGGCTTCAGAGTGGTCAGCTCTTGGGGCCCTGGCGAAGTCTCGCTGCTAGCCGGCACAGCAACCCTCGGAGTCGCCGCGCAGGCATTGATTCTGTTTGCCTTCTGGAAGCGAATCGGCCTCAAATTCCAACTCAACTTCAAGTGGCGCGGCGTGGGTCTGCGACCGGCGATGAAGGCCGCGACTTGGACGCTCGGCATGGTGCTAATCACACAGATCGGCGGGCTGGTTCAAACCATCATCGCCTCAAGAGCGGCCGGTGCACGTGAAACATCTTCGGTTGCGATCGCCTCGGTTGCGGCTGCTTCGATCGCCTGGCTTATTTTCATGTTGCCGCACTCGATTGCCACGGTGTCGATTGCGACCGCATCGTTCACCAAAATCTCGACTCACGCGGCGGCCAAACGTTTCGACCTGCTCAAGACAGACCTCGGCACAAGCCTTCGAGCGATTCTCGCGATCAGCGCATTCGCCACAGCAACGCTGATGGTTCTCTCTTACCCGATCTCGCGCGTATTCGTCGGTGAGTATCCGGCAACTGTCGCGCTAGGCAACGTCCTGGTCGCAATGTTGGTCGGCTTGATTCCGTTCAGCTTCGTGTTCATGCTGCAACGAGCCTTCTACGCGCTCGAGGACACCAGAAGCCCTTTCTTTTTCACGGTCGCGCAAATCATTTTGTTCGTCACCGGTTCGATCACGGTTGCTCTAACCGTTGCTCCCGAATGGATCGTCGCGGCAATGTCTTTGGTGAACAGCCTGAGCATCACGGTTCAAGCGGTAATCGCCTATCGCGTGCTGCGGCGACGCATCGGGCCGTTCGAGGGGCTGAACCTAACTAGCGCGGCAGTCTCGATGATTCTTGGCGCGGCCCTTGCCGGCGGCGTCGGCCTCTTGACTCTTGGTCTGCTGGGTGGCGCTACCGAAACATCGTTCGCACTCAAGAGTATTTTTGGCGCCTTAGTTTCGTCGGCCGTTGTATCGCTCGTCATGCTCGCCGCGTATGCGTCCGTGTTGAAGTTTCTGAAAGTTGCCGAGGCCGACATTGCGCTGAAGGCGATCAGGGGAATAATCCGGCGATAAAATCGACTCTTAGTTATGTAACTTTCAGGAGATCCCCTTGCGCGAAGTAATCATCATTGGTTCTGGCCCGGCCGGCTATACCGCCGCCATCTATGCCGCTCGCGCTGGCTTGAACCCGCTGCTGATCGCCTCGTCGGTTGAGGCCGGCGGCGAGCTGATGAAGACCACCGAAGTCGAGAACTACCCAGGGTTCCCAGATGGCCTCATGGGCCCAGACCTGATGGCAAACTTTCAGGCCCAGGCCGAACGCTTCGGCACCGAAATTCTGCTAGACGACGTGATCGAGGTCGACCTTCGCGGCGACGTCAAGATCATCAAGACCGGCGAGGGCAAGACCTTCGAGGCAAAGGCTGTGATCTTGGCAACCGGTGCGGCCTACCGCGAACTCGGTTTGCCTCGCGAAAAAGAACTTTCGGGCCACGGTGTTTCGTGGTGCGCAACCTGCGACGGCTTCTTCTTCAGACAGAAGACCATCGCGGTTGTCGGAGGCGGCGACTCGGCCATGGAGGAAGCAAACTTCCTCACCCGCTTTGCCGACAAGGTTTACCTGATCCACCGCCGCGACAGCTTCAAGGCATCGAAGATCATGGCCGACCGCGCGCTGAACAACCCGAAAATCGAAGTCATCTGGAATACGGGCATTGCCGAACTAAAGGGTGAGACAAAACTCGAGGGTGTGACCCTAGAAGACACGGTCACCGGCGAAAAGCGTGAGTTGCCGCTAGATGGCCTGTTCATCGCAATCGGTAACGACCCGCGGGTCTGGTTGGTCGAGGGCCAGGTTGACCTCACGCCAGAAAAGTTCATCAATGTTGAAGGCCGCTCATCGAAGACCAACCTGCCGGGAGTCTTCGCTGCCGGCGACGTCATCGACCCGACCTACCGACAGGCGATCACCGCTGCCGGTTCTGGGTGTGTCGCAGCGCTAGATGCCGAGCACTACCTAACCGCGCACTAAATTTCTAATTAGATAAAGAAGGAAACGAATCATGACCGAAAACATCACTACTGCTGAATGGCAGAGCAAAGTACTTTCATCGAGCATGCCAGTGCTAGTTGACTTCTGGGCCGAGTGGTGTGGCCCTTGCCGCCAGGTTTCTCCTATCGTCGACGAGATTGCGGCGGAGAACACCGAAAAGCTTCAGGTTTACAAGCTAAACGTGGACAACGAGCCACAGATTGCAATGCAGTACGGCATCACCGGCATCCCAGCCCTAATCGTTTTCGAGAACGGTGTTCCGGCCAAGTCGATCGTTGGCGCACGTCCGAAGGCAGTATTGCTTTCTGACCTCGCCGAATTCATCGGCTAGTCTTTTAGACAAACCCAATGGCGCGTTGACCTTACCCACGCCTGAACGGGGCTCGCATGCGCCAAAACCTAGATAACTGGTTAGACGCCTACTCTGCCCGTGCCCACAACCTCTCGGTTTCTGAGGTTCGCGCACTCTTTGCCGTTGTTTCACGCCCCGAAGTCGTTTCACTCGCCGGCGGAATGCCTTACGTGGCCGCTTTGCCAAAAGACCTATTGCGTGAGGCTTACGACGCGATGATGAAGTCCAACGGCGACCTCGCTATTCAGTACGGCGGCGGCCAGGGCGATGCCAAGCTTCGCGACCAAACCCGAGAACTGATGGCCCTCGAGGGCATTCGCTCCTCGGTTGAAGACATCGTGATCACCACCGGCTCGCAGCACGGCCTCGAACTGCTCAGCGGTTTGTTCTTAGACAAGGGCGACGTGGTTTTGGCCGAGGGGCCTTCATATGTGGGCGCTCTAGGCATCTTTAGGCACTACCAGGCGCACGTGGAACACGTTTTGACCGACAACGACGGCATGATCCCGTCGGCGCTCGAGGCAACAATCAAGGCGTTAAAGGCACAATCACGCAAAATCAAGTTCCTCTACCTGGTGCCGAACTTCGCAAACCCATCCGGCGTGACCTTGGCGAAGGCCCGCCGAGCCAAGATTCTCGAACTTTGCCGCAAAAACCACATTCTGGTGATCGAAGACAACCCATATGGCCTGCTTTTCTTCGACAAGCCGGTTCCCGACGCACTTCGCTCGATGGATGAAGAGGGAATCGTCTATTTGGGTTCGTTCTCGAAGATTTTGGCACCGGGATTCCGCGT
>CAIJJH010000201.1 GCA_903820955.1 uncultured Micrococcales bacterium | reverse complement strand
GTAAACCTGAACCTTGTCGCCAAGTTGCTCGAAAGCCTGCGCCGCGGTCAAGGCAGCCGGTTGCCCGGTCAGGATTGAGCTAGAAACCGCCAGCGGGCCGCTTTCGGCCAAAAGAGCCAGGGTGACCTTGTCGTTTGGCACCCGAAGCGCTACCGTGCCCTTGGTCTCACCGAGATCCCACTGAAGCGAAGGCTGCGAACGAAGAATGATGGTCAGGGGGCCTGGCCAAAACTTTTCGGCGAGTTTTAGCGCTAGCTCAGGAACCGAGTCGGCAAGAGCGTGAAGCGAGTCGATGTTGGGAATCAGAACCGGTGGCGGCGACTGCCGGCCGCGACCCTTGGCGTCTAGCAAGGCTTGCACGGCAGTGGCGCTAAAAGCATCGGCTGCGAGCCCGTAAACGGTGTCGGTGGGTATAACGACCAGTTCGCCTTTGCCGAGCGCCAACTTGGCCTTGCGCATGCCTTCCAGGAGCGAAACGTCTACCGAACAGTCAAAAATGCGATCCATAGACACCTCCTCGAGCTACTTGATTGCCGTTACGGCACGCGGTCGAGAGTTGAAATCCTTGTGGTCAACGACCTCGCGCCACCCATCAGCCAATAGTAGTTGAACCACCGCATCGCTTTGCATGTCGGCGTGCTCTAGAGCCACTGTTCCGCCTTCAACCAGGAGTTGTAGGGCTCGTTTTGAGATGAGTCGAATCAGATCGAGGCCGTCGTCGCCAGAATAAAGGGCGAGAGCTGGGTCGTGCAGAGCAACCTCGGGGTAGATCGGCACCATGGCCGCGGGAATGTATGGCGGGTTCGAAACGACAACCTGGACCGTGCCGTTGAGCTCTTGAAAAGCGTCGGTGGCGTCGCCGAGAATCACGGTCGCGTCGGGGGCGAGTCTTTTGTAATTCTCTAGTGCGTAGGCGAACGCGTCCTCGGATTTTTCGACCGCGTAAACCTTTGAGTTAGGCAGCTCGGTGGCAACAGCGATGCCGACCGCTCCCGAACCGGCGCAAAGGTCGATAACGGTTGGGTTTTCAAACTTGGATGCGGCTTCGATTGCTAAACCTGCCAGCAGCTCGGTTTCGGGTCGGGGCACGAACACGCCTTTGCCGACCTTGAGAGTCAGGTTGCGAAAATAGGCCTCGCCGGTCAGGTGTTGTAACGGCTCACGCGCTGCCCGCCTTGCGAACAGGGCTTCGACCGCGTTGGTGTCATCTAGCGACTCCCCCACGATTGCCTTGGATTGCAGCTCACCACGGCTTATACCTAGGACGAAGGCAACGATCAGTTCGGAATCGGCACGAGCGGATTCGATTTCGGCCGCCTCGAAGGCGATGCGTCCCCGATCAATAAGTTCGGAGAGCAACATTTAGGAGTTACCCAGCGCTGCTAGGCGGGCCTCTTCATCGGTCTGGATCGCCGACTGCACGACGGGCTCGAGAGCGCCGTCCATGACCTGGTCGAGGTTGTATGCCTTGTAACCCGTGCGGTGATCCGCGATGCGGTTTTCGGGGAAGTTGTATGTGCGAATGCGCTCTGAGCGGTCGACCGACTTCACCTGCGACTTGCGGGCAGCGCTGAGTTCGGCTTCGATTGCCTCTTGCTGAGCGGCCAAGATGCGTGCGCGAAGAACGCGCATGGCGGCTTCACGGTTCTGCAGCTGAGACTTTTCGTTCTGCATCGCGACCTGAATACCGGTCGGGAGGTGAGTGATTCGAACGGCTGAGTCGGTGGTGTTGACCGACTGACCGCCCGGGCCAGAAGACCGGTAGACATCGATTCGAAGGTCGTTTTGCGAAATCTCGACCTCTTCTGGTGCGTCGACCTCGGGGAACACGAGAACGCCGGCAGCCGAGGTGTGAATTCGGCCTTGGGTTTCGGTGACCGGCACGCGCTGAACGCGGTGCACGCCACCCTCGTACTTGAGGTGAGCCCAAACGCCCTGAGCTGGGTCGGTGGTGTTCGACTTGATGGCGATCTGCACGTCCTTGTAACCACCGAGGTCGCTCTCGTTTTTGTCGAGGATCTCGGTCTTCCAACCCTTTGAGTTGGCGTACTGGATGTACATGCGCAGCAGGTCGGCGGCAAACAGCGCCGATTCGGCACCACCTTCACCGGCCTTGATCTCCATGATCACGTCTCGGCCATCGTCTGGGTCACGAGGAATCAGCAGGCGTCGAAGCTTTTCGGTAGCGGTAACCAACTTCTCTTCGAGAATCGGCACCTCTTCGGCAAAAGCCTCGTCCTCTTTAGCAAGCTCTCTGGCCGCACCGAGATCATCGTTCAGGTGCCTGATGCCGTTGTAGGCGGCGACAATCGAGCTCAACTCCGCGTAGCGACGATTGAGCTTCTTAGCCAGGGCTGGGTTCGAGTGCAAGGATGCCTCGCTGAGCTTGACTTGAAGCTCGGCGTGCTCGGCGAGTAGAGGCGCTACCGAGTCGAGCATTTACTCTCCGTCGGAACCGGAAGGTACTGGCATCGACTTCTGAACCTGCATTAGGAACTCGACGTTGCTCTGAGTGTCCTTTAGGCGGTTCAAAACGAGCTCTAGGGCCTGCTGGGTCTCCAAGCCGGCAAGTGCGCGGCGAAGCTTCCAGACAACCTTGGTCTCGTCCGGGCTCATCAGAATCTCTTCGCGACGAGTACCCGAAGCGTTGACGTCGACGGCTGGGAAGATGCGCTTGTCGGCGAGTTGACGCGACAGGCGAAGCTCCATGTTTCCGGTTCCCTTGAACTCTTCGAAAATAACTTCGTCCATCTTCGAACCGGTCTCAACGAGAGCGGTTGCCAAGATGGTGAGCGAGCCGCCATCTTCGATGTTACGAGCGGCTCCGAAGAAGCGCTTTGGCGGGTAGAGGGCCGATGAGTCGACACCACCCGAGAGAATGCGACCAGAGGCTGGTGCGCTCAAGTTGTATGCGCGACCGAGGCGGGTGATCGAGTCGAGTAGGACGACAACGTCGTGACCTAGCTCAACCAGACGCTTTGCGCGCTCGATAGCCAACTCGGCAACCGTGGTGTGGTCTTCGGCAGGGCGGTCGAAGGTTGAGGCAATAACCTCACCCTTGACTGTGCGCTGCATGTCGGTAACTTCTTCAGGTCGCTCGTCGACTAGAACGACCATGAGGTGAACCTCTGGGTTGTTCTGTGCGATCGAGTTGGCGATTGCCTGCAGAATCAGAGTTTTTCCGGCCTTTGGAGGCGAGACGATCAGACCGCGCTGACCCTTACCGATTGGCGAAACCAAGTCGATGATTCGGGTCGAGAGCTTGTTCTGCTCGGTCTCTAGGCGCAGACGAGTCTGTGGGTAGAGAGGAGTCAACTTGCCAAACTCGACGCGAGTCTGAGCCTGCTCGATGGTCTGGCCGTTGATCGTGTCAATGCGAACGATCGCGTTGAACTTCTGACGGCCCTGGCCTTCGCCTTCTTTTGGCTGGCGGATTGCGCCAACAACGGCGTCACCCTTGCGCAGGCCGTACTTCTTGACCTGACCCAGAGAAACGTAGACGTCGTTCGGACCCGGTAGGTAACCCGAGGTGCGCACGAACGCGTAGTTGTCTAGCACGTCGAGGATTCCGGCTACAGGCACCAGAATGTCGTCTGGTGAAATCTCTGGTTCTGCCTCTTCGCGGTCACGATCGCGGTCGCGATCACGGTAGTTGCCGCCGCCACCGCTGCTGCGGTTACGGCTGCGGTCGCCGCGGTTGCGGTTACGGTTACGGTTGCGGTTGTTGCCACCCGAACGGTCGTCTTCGCGCTCTGGGCGCTCCGAACGCTCACGTGGTGGTCGGTCTTCGCGAGCTTCCGAGCTTTCGGTTCGCGCAGGTGCTGGAGCCTCGGCTCCGTCAGACTCTGGCTTAGCGCTGCGAGTGCGACGCTTTGGGGCTTCGCTCGTTGCGCTTTCGGTGCTGGTTGGTTCGGTTGCAGGTTTTGCTTCTGCGGTTACGCGACGGCGTTTTACCGGCGTAGTCTCTTGGATTTCATCCATGTTTTGTTATGTTCTCTTTCTGGAGATTGTGCGCGAACCCTAAATCTGAGTTCGCTGACTCTCGCTTTAGATCTGCGAGGGGCTACACAAGCGCTTATGCGACTTATTTGTGCTGCGTGATAACAGTAGCACCTTTAAAGTCAACAGCCAACAGCAACGCCTGCCACTGTGGATACTTTTCGGTGGCGAGCTTCGCGGCTTCCAGGCGTTCGGCCGGGTCGCTAGCCAAAACTAGGACGGACGGGCCGGCACCAGACACCACGGCGGCGTGGCCGCGAGAGCGCATCAACTGAATGAGCTCGTAGGTTTCTGGCATTGCCTTCGCGCGGTAGTCCTGGTGAAGTCGGTCTTCGGTCGCTGCCATCATCAACTCTGGGCTCTGGGTGAGAGCGGCGATCAGCAGAGCCGAGCGCGACACATTGAAGACCGCGTCATCATGCGGAACCGAGTCTGGCTGGAGTGAGCGAGCCAGGGCTGTCGACATCTTGTTGGCCGGAACCAACTCGAGTGGTGAGACGCCGCGGTGAACGAAGAGCTTCTTGTGGTGCGGGCCAAACTCGTCCTTCCAGGCGATGGTAAGACCGCCGAAAAGCGCGGGAGCAACGTTGTCTGGGTGACCCTCCAATTCGGTGGCGATGTCTAAAAGTTCGCCAGACGAAATCTCAACGATGCCCTCTAGAAGACCCTTGGCCGCCATGATGCCGGCAACCACTGCGGCTCCAGAGGAGCCCATGCCGCGGCCGTGAGGAATCACGTTGTGGGCAATTAGCTTGAGGCCTGGCATCGGCTGCTTGAAGCGATCGAAAACGTAGCGAATCGTGGTCGCGACCAGGTTGGTGCCATCGGTCGGAACCTCGCCAGCACCCTCGCCATGCACCTCGACAACTATGTCGTTGCCGGCGACGGCCTCGACCTGAAGTTCGTCGTAATAAGAAAGTGCCATTCCGAGCGTGTCAAAACCAGGGCCGAGGTTTGCCGAGGTGGCTGGAACCTTGACGCTGACGCGGCGACCGACTAGCGACATCAGGCTAGCCCGAGTCTTTCGGCTACTTCTTCGGCGTGGTTCGACACTGTCTGTGGCTGAACCTCGTTGCCGTCTTCGTCTTTGAGCGCCCACAGGGCGTCCTTGAGGCCGTGACCGGTTACGGTGACCACGATGACCGAACTTGCCGGAACCTTGCCGGCGCGAGCCTGCTTCAAAAGCCCTGCCGCTCCGGTTGCCGAAGATGGCTCAACGAATACGCCAACCTCCTGCGATAGGAATCGGTGCATCCAGAGAATTTCGGCATCGGTGACAGAACCAAACATGCCGTCTGAGCATTCGCGTGCGCTGAGCGCCAGCTCGTAAGAGGCTGGGTTACCAATCCGGATTGCGGTTGCGATGGTCTCTGGGTTACGAACCGGGGTGCCGTAGACGAACGGGGCCGAGCCATCGGCCTGGAAGCCCCACATCTGCGGGACCTTCTTGATCACGCCGAGGTTGAACTCCTCTAGATAGCCCTTGAAGTAGGCCGAGTAGTTACCCGCGTTGCCGACGGGGATCACGTGAATGTCGGGTGCGCGCTCGAGGCGCTCAACAACCTCGAAGGCACCGGTCTTCTGGCCTTCGATGCGGTCGGGGTTGACCGAGTTGACCAGGTGAACCGGGTAGTTGTCTGAAAGGTTTCGAGCGAGGTCGAGGCAGTCGTCAAAGTTGCCCTGCACCTGGAGAATCTGCGCCTTGTGGGCGACCGCTTGCGAAAGTTTGCCAAGAGCGATCTTGCCCTCCGGAACCAGGACGACCGACTGAATGCCGGCGGCGGCAGCGTACGCAGCGGCCGACGCCGAGGTGTTACCGGTTGACGCGCAAATAACTGCCTTCGCGCCGTGACCCACCGCCTTCGAAACTGCCATGGTCATGCCGCGGTCCTTGAACGAACCGGTTGGGTTCATGCCTTCGACCTTGAGGTAAACCTCGGCCGCTCCAACCAGCCTCGCGAGCGCAGGCGCTTCGATTAGCGGAGTGCCGCCCTCACCGAGCGTGATGATTGGGCAAGAAGCGTCGATGTCGAGACGATCGAAGTATTCGCGGATAACTCCGCGCCACTGGTGGGCCATTAGACGCCTTCCACTCTGATAACTGAGGTGATCGACTCGACGGCGTCGCTGGCGGCGAGAGCTGAAACTACGGATTGGAGTGAAGCCTCGGTGGCTTCGTGCGTGCCGACCATCAGGGTTGCGGTCTTGCGCGGGTTGATCGACTGTTCGACGGTTTCAACCGAGACACCCTGTTCGGCGAAGGTGGCCGCGATGGATGCGAGAACACCCGGTTGGTCCTTTGCCTCGAGAGTGATCTGGAACCGAGTGTTGACGCGATCGATTGGCAAGACATCGAGTTCGGCGTGAACCGAGTCGGCGAGACCCGGGCCTCCGGCGACGTGGCGCTTGGCTGCCGAAACCAGATCGCCGAGAACTGCCGAAGCGGTCTGGGTGCCACCGGCACCGGAACCGTAAAACATCAGGGCGCCGGCGGCTTCGGCCTCGACGAAGACAGCGTTGAAGGCACCGCGAACCGCGGCCAGCGGGTGCTCGCGAGGAATAAGTGCTGGGTAAACGCGGGCGGAGACGCCTTCTTCGACGCGCTCACAGATGGCCAGCAGCTTGATGACGTAGCCGTTGTCTTTGGCCGCCCTAATCTGCTCGGGGGTGATCTTGGTGATGCCCTCGCGGTAAACCTTTTCGAGCGGAACCTCGGTGTGGAAAGCGAGCGAGGCGAGAATCGCGACCTTCTGAGCGGCGTCATAACCCTCAATGTCGAGAGTTGGGTCGGCCTCTAGATAGCCGAGCTCGGTGGCCTCAGCCATTGCGGCTTCGAGCGAAAGCCCCACGGAATCCATGCGGTCAAGGATGTAGTTTGTCGAACCGTTCACGATTCCCATGATGCGAGTCACCTTGTCGCCGGCTAGCGATTCGCGAAGTGGTCGGATGATCGGAATCGCGGCGGCAACGGCTGCCTCGAAGTAAAGCTGTGCGCCAACCTGCTCGGCGGCGTCAAAGAGTTCGGTTCCGTGAGTTGCCAGGAGGTACTTGTTCGCAGTAATCACGTCTGAGCCCGAGTTCAGAGCCTGCAGGATGCAGGTGCGGGCTGGTTCTAGGCCACCCATGACCTCGATAACGATGTCGGCCCCGAGAATCAGGGTTTCGGCATCGGTGGTCAAAAGTTCCGCTGGGACGCCCTCAGGACGTTTTGCCTTGAGGTCGCGAACCGCGATACCGACGAGTTCGAGTTCGGCACCCACGCGGGCAGCGAGCTCCTCGCGGTTCTCGATTAGAAGTCGAGCAACCTCAGCGCCAACCGAGCCAGCGCCGAGTAGGGCGATGCGTAGAGGTCGATATTCGATCACTGTGAGTCCTTGTTCGGCGTAGCAAATTTGTCATGGAGCTCGACGTCTCTGTCGAAAAGGTCGGCTTCGGTTTCGCCTCTTACTATCAATCGTGCCTTACCAGAGCGCACAGACACAACAGGCGGACGGGTCAGATAGTTGTAATTGCTCGAAAGCGAGAAGCAGTAGGCGCCGGTTGCAGCGACAACGAGGGTGTCACCATTCGACACATCGCCCGGCAGGTAATCGTCACGAACCACGATGTCACCGCTCTCGCAGTGGCGACCAACAACGCGCACCAGCGCCGGGTCCACACTCGAAACTCTCGAGGCAAGGCGAACCGTGTAGTCGGCCTGGTAAAGGGCCGTGCGCAGGTTGTCGCTCATGCCGCCGTCGATCGAAACGTACTTGCGCACGCCAGCTTCGAGGCTCACGTCTTTGATGGTTCCCACGGTGTAAAGGGTCACTCCCGGAGTTCCCGCTATCGCGCGTCCGGGTTCGAAGGCCAGTTTCGGAACCTTGATTCCGTGCTCAGCGCAGGCTGCGGCAACGGCGTCGGCAATCTGCTCGGCGAACTGGGCGATGTCTGGAGCGTCGTCGGCCTCGGTGTAGTTGATGCCGAAGCCCCCACCCATGTTCAGCTCCGGAACCTTGCCACCCTTTAGCAACTGGGCGTGAAGTTTGACCAGGCGCTTGGCAG
>CAIJJH010000200.1 GCA_903820955.1 uncultured Micrococcales bacterium | reverse complement strand
GTAAGAGCCGAGAAGGCCTGGTTGGCTAATCCGATAGGGTCGCAAGTAGCTGCGTCATCACCGATTACGGTCCCAGAAATGCCGAAGCTTGCGGCGAGAATTGTCGAACCGCGAAGAGGCGTTTGGCTGGATGAACTAATTGGTATCGCAATGCAACAACTGCTCAGCGGAAAGTCAGCCATTGTCGCGCTGCCCGACTTCAGAGACATCGCCAGGTTCCTGGTGCGGGCCTCTGAACTTGGTGTCGCAGACTCAGTGATCGAGTACTCACAAGATGGCAGAACACAGGCCTACGAGGCCTTCCTCGCGGCTCTCAACGCCAACGCTCCACGCGTCTTCGTTGGTTCACGCAATGTCCTCTACGCTCCGTGTGAGGCCGAAACTATTCTGGTCTGGGACGACGGGGACCAATCGCACCAAGACCAACAGTCGCCATACGCCAGCACTCGCGAGATCGCGTTGATACGCCAGAAACTAACTGACTGCAAGCTAGCTTTTCTTTCGCACTCGCGCTCGGTCGAAGTGCAGCGCCTTGTCGAGATCGGCTATTTGACCGAGTCGAGTACCGACTTCGCAAAACCGAGCCTGTCGATCTCGGAAGGCGAGTTCAGGGTCGAGACCGCCGCCTGGTTAGCAATTCGTGACGGTCTGAAGAGCGGCCCCGTGCTCGTTCAGGTGTCCAGCGTTGGCGTTGCCAAGTCGCTCTATTGCAAGGAATGTTCGACGCGCGCTAGATGCTCCGGCTGCAATGGCCCGTTGTGGATCAACCCTCGCGGTGAGACCAAGTGTCGCTGGTGCAACGCTTTCGCAACAGGAGCCAAGTGCCAAGAATGTGGCGGGGTCGAATTTCGATATGGCAAGCCTGGCGCGACTAGAACCGTCGCAGAATTTGGCAAAAGCTTTCCCGGAGTAAAAGTGACCGAGGTGACGGCCGATCAGCTGAAAACTGCAGTGGACTCGAAACCGCAGATTGTCGTGGCAACACCTGGAATAGAGCCGGAGGCGCAGGGTGGATACGCGAGCGTTGTGATTCTCGACGCACACGACGCACTGGCGAGGGATTCGCTACGAGCTACCGAGGATGCAGTGCGATCTTGGGCCAACGCGATAGCGCTGATGTCACCAACCGGGAGAGCGGTTATCGTCGGTGTGATTGGCGAACTCGCAAGCTCGCTTGGTCTTTGGAAGCTGCGCGAACTGATTTCGGCGGAGTACGCCGAACGGATCGAACTTGGCTTCCCTCCCGCCGTCCGTGTTTTGAGCGCCACCGGGTCAGCAGAAAACATCGCGTCGGTAAGAACGGCTCTCGAAGCCAACCCAGAACTCAAGGTTCTAGGAGTGACGCAGAACGAAACCGGTGAGTCCAAGCTGATTGCTCGCTTCAGCTATGCATCCGGGGTTGCTGTCACCGGCGTGGTTCGAGAATTGCAGCTGAAGTTGGCCAGCGGTCAAAAGCGATTCAATGCAAAATCCGGACGCCCACAACGGCCGGTTACCTTCAAACTAGACGATCCGCAGGTGCTCTAATGGAACCCATAATTTTCGCTGGCACTCCCGAAAACGCTGCACGATGCCTCAGGCAGTTGGTTGCCGCCGGGCAGAACGTTGCACTAGTAGTCACACGTGAAGACGCTCCTTTCGGTCGCCAGCGAACCCTTCGGCCGTCACCGGTTGCGGTTGCGGCTCTCGAACTCGGAATCGCGGTGCTAAAAACCAACAGGATCACTGCCGAAGATGAGGGCGCCATGGCCTCAAGCGGCGTAAGGCTCGCGGTCGTTGTGGCCTTTGGCGCACTCCTCAAGCGATCTACCATTGACGCCCTCGAGCTGGGTTGGTTCAACCTGCACTACAGCGTTCTGCCTAGATGGCGCGGAGCGGCACCGGTGCAAAGCGCGATTCTCGCTGGCGACAAGACCACGGGTGTCACCCTGTTCAAAATCGACGAGGGTCTCGACACAGGCGACATCGTTGGCTTCGCCGAGACCGTTATCGAAGAGACCGAGGACTCAGCCCGCCTCCTGAGTCGATTGACCGACATTGGCTCTTCGCTCTTGCTAGCGGAACTACCCAAACTTTTCTCAGGTCTGGCTACTCTCAGCGGTCAGGTTGGCGAACCCACGAACGCACCAAAACTTGACCGACAAATGGCAAAGGTCGAGCTGGCGGGAGGCGCTAAGGCTGCCCTGCGTCAAATCCGAGCGCTCAACCCCGAGCCAGGTACGTGGATGCTGTTCAACGGCAGTCCACTGCGGATCATCGACGCGAAACCTTCATACGAGGTCTTGCCACCGGGTGAACTAGCAGCAACCAAGACCGGCGTCCTGCTGGGTTTCGGTGGGGATTCGATCGAACTGCAAACCGTCCAGCCGGCGGGCAAGAACCAAATGCCGGCTGCCGACTGGTTCCGCGGCACAAAGCCAACCGAACGGAACATAACTTGATGAACTCCAGAGAAGTCGCATACGAATTGCTAGGCCGCGTTCGGTCATCGGACGCCTACGCAAACCTGTTGCTACCCGACCTGATCGGCAAGAACAAGCTCGACCGCGCCGACGCCGCTATGTGCGTCGAACTTGCCTTTGGTACCTTGAGAAACCAAGGCTTCTACGACTGGGTTGCTAGCAAGGCGACTTCGAGAGACCTAGCGGCAATCGACGCCGACGCACTCGACGTGATCAGGCTCGGCGCACACCAGATTCTCGGGATGCGCACCCCTCCACATGCAGCACTTAATGAAACTGTGAACCTGGCCAAGCGAGTGTTGCGCCAAGGTGCGGTTGGTTTCGTGAATGCAGCACTTCGGCGAATCAGCGAAAAGCCTCGCACCGAATGGGTAGAGCTTCTGGAACGCGAGGTTGCTGACCCAGCGAGGCGGCTCGCCATTCTTTACTCGCATCCGGATTGGATCGTGAAAGCGCTGAAACTCGCTCTTGAGGCCGATGGCAGAAGCGAAATTGAGAAGCTACTTCGGGCAAACAACGATGCCCCCTCGGTAAACCTCGTGGCACTGCCGAATCACCGTTTCGTTGATGAAGAAGACCTCGTTCGCGAAGGCATTTCGCCCCTGGGCTACCGACTCGAAGGCGGCGACCCGACCTCACTTCGAGGATTCCAAGATGGCTCACTCAGAGTTCAAGACCAGGGCTCACAGCTTGCCGCTCTGGCGCTCTCGCGGGCTTTCGAGGCAAAGCCGGGCGAACGCTGGCTTGATCTCTGCGCGGGCCCTGGCGGCAAGGCTGCCCTTTTGGGTGCTGAAGCCAAGCTGGTTGGCGCAAAGCTCGTTGCAAACGAGATTTCTAACCACCGCTCAAGACTGGTTTCGCAGGCTCTCGCAGACTCAGGCGTCAAGGCCCAGGTGATCAATGAGGATGGCAGAACACTTGATGTTGGGCTGTTCGACCGAATCATGATCGACGCACCATGCACCGGTCTAGGCGCTTTGCGCAGACGTCCTGAATCACGTTGGCGGAAAACAGCCGAGGACTTGAAGGAGCTCAATGTATTGCAGTCCGAGCTCATCGAGTCCGGTTGGCGCCAGCTTGCGCCTGGCGGCGTCCTCGCCTATGTCACCTGCTCACCGCACCCAGCCGAGACGACCGCGATCTTGAGCAAGCTACTTGGCAAACACAAAGATGCCGAGTTGCTTGACGCCGGTTTGATCCTGGAGGGCATCAGCGACCAGTTCATGCCAAACCGGGCCAGAAAGACCGTTCAGCTCTGGCCACATACCGATGACACCGACGCGATGTTCATTTCGCTGATTAAAAAAGTAGGCTAAAAACATGGACGCACACATCCACCCGAGCATTCTTTCTGCCGACTTCGCCAATCTCGAGCGCGAATTCGCAACGATTGCCAACGCCGATGCGATTCACGTAGATGTCATGGACGGACACTTCGTTCCTAACCTCACCTTTGGCCTCCCAATGGTCCGGCGCATGTTGGAAATCACCGAGCTCCCACTAGACGTTCACCTGATGATCGAAAACGTTGACGAGCTTGCCATCGGGTATGCCGAAGCGGGAGCGAAGAGCGTCACATTCCATCTGGAGGCTTCGAACGAACCTGTTGCGCTGGCGAAGCGCATTCGCGAGGCAGGCGCACTTGCCGCCGTAGCCATCAAGCCTGGAACGGATGTCGAGGCGCTGCTGCCAATGATCGAGCATTTCGACATGTTCCTGATCATGACAGTTGAACCAGGCTTTGGCGGTCAGAAATTCATCACCGAAATGATTCCCAAGATTGCGACTCTCGCGCACAAGATTTCTGACGAAGGAGCGCAAGTAAGACTGCAGATCGATGGTGGTGTCGACCTAACCAACATTGGCGCTGCCGCCGCAGCTGGCGCAGACACCTTCGTAGCTGGTTCCTGCGTTTTCAATGCCGCTGACCGAAAGCTGACAATAGCAACTTTGCGTGAAATGGCTCAAGACAACATCACTCGCTAAGTCTTGTAATCTTGATTCATGAAGACCTTTGAGGAACTGTTCAACGAACTAACACTCAAAGCCGAATCGCGCCCAGAGGGATCCGAAACAGTTAAGTGGTTGGATGCCGGGGTTCACGCGATTGGCAAGAAAGTGGTTGAAGAAGCCGCAGAGGTCTGGATGGCTGCCGAGCACGAAGGCGTGGAACGGACCGCAGAAGAAATTTCTCAGCTCCTCTACCACCTTCAGGTCTTGATGATTGCGCGGGGTATCACCCTCGAGCAAGTACTCGAAGACCTCTAACCGAAAGGCCCTAAATGCTCAGGGTTGCTATTCCAAACAAGGGAATTCTTTCCGAAACAGCCGTTCTCATGCTCAAAGAGGCCGGCTACGCGACGAGGCGGGACCCGAAGGATCTGCACGTAATCGACGCTGAGAACGACGTCGAATTTTTCTACCTAAGACCTCGCGACATCGCTACCTACGTTGGTTCCGGCTCGCTAGACGCCGGACTCACCGGCCTAGACCTTCTTCTTGACAGTCGAAGCGAAGCCACCACCGTCGAGGACCTCCGCTTTGGCGAATCCACCTTCAGGTTCGCTGGGCCGGCAGGTAAATTTTCCACTATCAACGAACTCGGCGGTCTGAGAGTCGCTACCGCATACCCCAACCTGGTTCACGACTTTCTAGCCAAGGCTGGCGTCGCAGTCACTCTCGTCCAACTCGATGGAGCTGTTGAGACCGCTGTGCGACTTGGCGTAGCAGACGCCGTAGCCGATGTTGTTTCGACCGGTAACACTCTGCGTCAAGCCGGTCTAGAAATCTTCGGCCCAGTTCTCTTGCACAGCACAGCGCATTTGATCGCCGCACCTGGCAAGGAATCGCTAAGCGAGACACTTTTGCGCAGGCTTCGCGGTGTTGTCGTTGCTCGTGAATACGTCATCTTCGACTACGACTGCCCTACGGACTTGGTCGACAAAGCTGCCGCCATCACGCCCGGAATCGAATCGCCAACCATCTCTCCACTTCGCGACGAAAACTGGGTTGCAATTCGCGCCTTAGTTAAGTCGAGCGAGATCAACAGCAAGATGGACGCGCTTTACGACCTTGGAGCTCGCGCGATCCTGGTTAGCGCAATTCACGCCGCGAGAATCTAGTGGCTCTTTCTGTTCGGGTTATACCCTGTCTTGACGTTGCCGACGGCAGAGTCGTTAAGGGTGTCAACTTCGAAAACCTGCGAGACGCCGGAGATCCAGTCGAGCTAGCGCTGCGTTACTACGAAGCCGGCGCCGATGAACTCACCTTCTTAGACGTCAACGCAACGGTAGACAACCGCGCGACAATGTACGAATTGGTTACCAAGACTGCAGAATCGGTTTTTATACCCCTAACGGTCGGCGGGGGAGTTCGCTCCACCGATGACGTAGACAGACTGCTCGGAGCTGGAGCCGACAAAGTCAGCGTGGCCTCCGCCGCTATAGCTAGACCCGAGTTGATTGGCGAAATCGCCAATAAATTTGGCTCCCAGGTACTTGTTCTATCGCTAGATCTGAAACGCAGTGAGCGCGCCACCTCAGGCTTCACGGTGACCTCGCACGGCGGAAGAACCGACTCGGGTCTCGACGCCATCGAGTGGATCAAAAGGGCTCAGGAGCTTGGCTGTGGCGAGCTGCTAGTCAACAGCATCGACGCAGACGGAACCCTCGACGGCTTCGACATCGAACTTCTCGAGGCGGTTAAGTCGGTTAGTAGAGTGCCAGTCATTGCCTCAGGAGGCGCTGGTAGCGCCCAAGACTTCGTTGCTGGCGCAAAGGCCGGAGCCGACGCCTTGCTCGCCGCCTCAATTTTTCACGACGGTAAAGTTACGATTCAAGAAGCGAAAGCGGCTCTCAGAGCCGCCGGTTTTGAAACGAGGTAGCGTGCGCGCAGGCGAAATCAAGTGGAACGATCAGGGCCTGGCTCCTGCAATCGTTCAGTCGAGCGCTTCCAAGCGCGTGCTGATGCTTGCCTGGATGAACCGCGAGTCTCTCGAGCTGACCGTTCGAACGGGTCAGACCGTGTTCTTCTCGAGATCGCGACAAGAACTTTGGCAGAAGGGGGCTTCGAGCGGCAACGTTCAGATCGTCGACCGGATCGAAATCGACTGCGACTCGGACGCGATCCTGCTACACGTAACCGAGGCTGGCCCAGCCTGCCACAATGGCACAGAATCCTGCTTCGACACGGCAACCTTGGGCGGTGCTGAGTAGTGGTCGCCAAGTTCACGTTCGAAGAGGTCGCCCAGCTGGCCAAGACGCATCGAGTGATCCCGGTAATTGAGACGCTGTTCGCTGGCTCGGTTACTCCTGTAGGGCTATTTCAAAAGCTTTGCGCTGGCAGAACGGGAGCGTTCCTTCTTGAATCGGCAGACCAAGGAGTTTGGTCGCGCTACTCGTTTATCGGCGTCAATGCACGCGGTACGGTGACTAAGAACCCAAGCACCAACGCCGTTTGGGCCGGAGGCGGTTGCGCCTTACCGAACGGCACCAACCAACTTGAACCTACAGCTTTGGGTGCCATAGCACAGCTGCTCGAGGCGTGGTCTGCCCCTGTGATACCAGGACTGCCCCCGCTGACTAGCGGCCTAGTCGGCATGCTCGGCTGGGAGGTCATTCGCGAAATTGAACACCTACCCTCAGCGCCGAAGAGCGATTACCAAGTGCCTGATATGTGGTTCTCGATGTTCTCAGATCTAGTGATTGTCGACCACGAAACCTCAGAGCTACATTTCGTTGCGAACATCTTCATTGAAGACGCCGCCGATGACCTAGAGGCCGCTTATCGCAACGCCAGTGAACGAATCAAGCAGCTTCAAAAAGACGCCGCCGAGCCAGCGTCCCCGTTTTTAGCCAACTCCTCGTCAGACGGCGCTATCAAATGGACGACGAACCAAACCGAGGACGCCTTCAAGAGCGCAATCGCTAAGGCTAAGGAATACATTCGCAAGGGCGACGTCTTTCAGGTAGTTCTCTCGCAAAGGTTTGACATTGAAACCGAAGCTTCGCCACTCGACGTCTACCGCGCTCTGAGGGCTCTTAATCCGAGCCCCTACATGTATCTGCTACAGCAATCAGACGAGTCGGGTGACTACGCGATCGTTGGGTCTTCACCCGAAGCCCTGGTCACCGTCAACCAACGGCACGCTGTCATGCACCCGATCGCCGGCTCGAGGCCTCGTGGCAACACCATTGAGCAAGACCAGGCACACGAGAAGTCATTGCTCGCAGACGCCAAGGAGCGCGCCGAGCACCTGATGCTGGTTGATCTCGCTCGCAACGACCTCCTCAAGGTTTGCGAGCCGTCATCAATCGCCGTCACCGAGT
>CAIJJH010000199.1 GCA_903820955.1 uncultured Micrococcales bacterium | reverse complement strand
TCCTCAACCGCGCGCGCAACTCCGCTGACCCGCTAGTAAACTTTGGCCATGGCTGATTCATCATTCGACATCGTCTCTAAAGTAGACAAAATGGAGGCGGACAACGCACTCAACCAGGCTCAGAAAGAGATTGAGCAACGCTACGACTTCAAGGGCGTTGGTGCCTCGATCGAATACTCTGGCGAAAAGATTCTCATGAAGGCCTCGAGTGAAGAGCGCGTCAAGGCGGTTCTCGACGTCTTTCAGTCAAAGCTGGTCAAGCGCGGAATCTCGCTAAAGAGTTTTGAAGATGGGGAGCCTTACCCTTCTGGCAAGGAATACCGGATTGAGGGAACCCTCAAGAACGGCATCGATCAAGAGAACGCCAAGAAGATTGCGAAGATCATTCGTGAAGAGGGCCCGAAGTCGGTTAAGAGCCAGATTCAGGGAGACGAGCTGCGGGTTCAGTCAAAGAACCGCGACGACCTACAAGAGGTTATTGCGCTGCTGAGATCGACCGAGCTTCCGATCGACATTCAGTTCACCAACTACCGCTAGGGCTTCTTTTTAGGCTTCGGAGTCTTCACTCCGGTTGGTAGCACGGTCATTCCCTGCAGGCGCCTGAGTGCTTCTTCTGCTGTTGCCAGGTTGCCATCGATAAAGATCGTGTTGCCCGCACCTTCTTTGGCTGCGTCGCGAATAGTCTCTGTCCACATCGAGAAAGCGATGATGGCTGGGTCGAGGCCGTGAGTTGCCAAGAGTTCTGCTGATTCGCCGAAGCCCTCGGCCAGTGCCTTGCGGAACGCAGCCAAACCTTCGCCTCTCAAGCGGGCGGCAGTTGCCTCGTTCTCGGCTGAGATGCGAATTGCGGCACCCTCAGCCTCGGCCTCTTTGGTGCGGGTGATCAAAAGGGCCTGACCCTCGGCCTCGGCGGCAATCTTGAGGTTGGTGGCTGCCACGATGCGCGACATAGAGTCGGTGACGGCCTCGTCAAACGAAAGCTCGGTGACCTGAAGGTCAACGACCTGGTAACCCCAGCCAGAAAGCTGCTCGTCTAGGGTCTGCTTGGCGTGGCTAACGATCTCGGCGCGAAGCCCAAGAACCTCGCTCTGCTTGCGTGTGGCAACAAACTCTCGAACGCTGGCTTCGACGGCGCTCTTGAGAGCCACGTAAAAGGATTGGTCGTCGATGAACTTGAAGGCAACGAGTTTCACGGTGTCTGGGTCGTGGTCGCTGACGGTGAAGATCACCGTGGTGGTGAAGTGGACCATGGCCTGGTCGTTGGTGATGGTGGTGAACTTGAGCTGCTCGGTGCGGTTCTGAATGTAAACCGTGCGGTTGATGCGCTCGAAAATTGGCACCAAGAAGTTCAGGCCAGGCCGCATGATTCGGCGATACTTGCCAAAACCGGTTACTACCGCGACGGTGGCTTGACCAACCGTTCGTAGCGAGAGCGAGAGAAGAATCAGGACGATTACGAGAATGACGCCAGTGACAATGAGTTCCATGTGGGCAATTCTACGCCTGAGAACTAGCCTTCGAATGTGGCCATTGGGCCGGTCGGTGGGTAGGCGGTTGCGGTCTCATTTGCTTGCCGCTTGGAGGTCTTAGCAACCACACCGGCCACAAGGCCCGCGACGAAATACATCGAAATCGGAAATACGAAAGCCCACTGCAAACTGAAGCCTTGAGCCAGCGCTCCCATAAAAACCTTCGCGAGCATTGCTACCACAGCGTTCACCAAACTGATGCGACTCAGCGCCTGGGCTGTTGACAAACCACGGACGTGACCGGCGGCCGAATACGAAGAAGGCACCTGGGGTGCTAAGCCGAACCCGGCAAGGGTAAAGAAGAAAACGTTGACCCAGAAGCCGCCCGGAATCAGTGAAGCGAGGACTCCAATGCCCATAGCGATCGCGCCGAAGATTCCGCCCCATTTCGAGAGAGTCGATATGTGCCA
Source organism: uncultured Micrococcales bacterium (assembly GCA_903820955.1). Classification (GTDB taxonomy): domain Bacteria; phylum Actinomycetota; class Actinomycetes; order Actinomycetales; family Microbacteriaceae; genus Rhodoluna. The sequence continues at coordinate 20,108 of CAIJJH010000199.1, read as the reverse complement.
GCGTTTGGTGAGCGTAGAAATCGAGAAGCGGCCGATCAGCATGGCGCCGCCGAGAGCGGCGTATGGAACGCCGGTGAGTGTCGAGTAGGAATCCCCGTAAATCTTTTGCACGTAGAGCGAGGACCAGTCCATCACCACTAACTCGGGCCACATGCCGGCGAATAGGCCGATGGCGAGCAACCAGAGGTAGGTGGGCGACTTGAGCCAGGAAACGTTTTTGCGCTGCTTTGGTTCTGCACCGCCTCGCTCCTCTGTGTCGGAGAGCAACTTCATGCCCGCGAACTGGAAGACCAAAAGACAGAACACCGGGACGATGATCATCTGGATTTTGAAATCCATGTGCAGAGAGACCAGCAAGCCCGAAAAGCCTGTGGTGAGTGCCGCGCCCAGGCTCCAGGAACCGTGGAATGTGCCGAGGAGCACGCGTCCTAGTTTCTTCTGAAACGCGACGGCTTGGGCATTAAGCGCAATGTTGAAGGTGCTGAACATCAGCGCTTGAGCGAAGTAGAGCAAAAACATCAGTGCCGGACTGGTGATCCAAGGAATAGCGACCAGCACGATAGTTATGCCGAAGGCCGAAAGCCGAATCACGATCGAGGTGCCGAAACGGTTTACCAACTTGTTTGTGAAGGCGAGGGGCAAGAGCGCTCCGAGGCCGGAGAGGCCGATGATCAGGCCCCACTCGGCAAAGACCACATTGATCTGGGTAAGAATTTCGGGGATTCGCGGCAGGGTGCTCATGGCAGCGAAACCCTGGGTGAAGAAGATCAGCATCAGCGCTGTTCGCGCCGACTTTGCTCGCTTTGCGGTGATCTCGGACATGGCGGCTATGACTTTGCTACGGACAAGAAGTCTTCGCGTTCAACCAGCTTGATTCGCTCGCGGCCAGCTGCTTCGCCAAGAGCGATTTCTTGCGCATCGATCTTCAGCCACTCTGGCCAACCAACGAAGTCAACTCCGCGGCTTTCCAAGAGCTCAACAACGGATTCCTCCGAAGGTGAGGTGGGCTGCCACCAGGTTGCTTTGTCGGCCACAACCTTGCCGATGGTTTCTATGGCGTCGCTCTTGGTGTGTCCAATCAGGCCGACCGGGCCGCGCTTGATCCAGCCGGTTGCGTAGACGCCCGGAGAAACGCGTCCGCCGTCGTTCGGAATCACGCCGTACTTCGAGTCGAAGGGCACCTCTGGCAGTTCGCTGCCGAAATAGCCGACGGCACGGTAGACCGCCTGAACCGGGATATCGCGGAACTCTCCGGTGGCGATTACGCCGCCGTTGCCGTCGAGCTTGGTTCGCTCGATCTTTAGCGCGGCGACCTTGCCGTCAACACCCACAACCTCGATCGGTGTCGAGAAGAAGTGCAGGTGCAGTCGGCGCTTGGCTCCGGTGTTCTGCGGCTCTTCGCGCAGGGCCTCGAGGGTGTTAACCATCACGCGGGTCTGGTTGTTTGAATCGATTGCTTCGCGAGATGCGTCGTCGTATTGGAAGTCCTCGTCGTAGACGATGCAGTCGACACCCTCGATGTGTGTGGCCTCGCGCAGCTCAAGCGGCGAGAACTTGACTTGGGCAGGGCCGCGGCGGCCAAAAACGTGGACGTCGGTGACGGGCGAGACCTTGAGGCCCTCGTAAACGTTGGCTGGAATATCGGTCGCGAGCATCTGCTCAGGCAGCTTGGAGAGTACGCGCGCTACGTCGAGTGCCACGTTGCCGTTGCCGATCACGGCAACCTCTTTTGCGTTCAGAGGCCAGTTGCGCGGGAAGTCTGGGTGGGCGTCATACCAGTTGACGAACTCGGCGGCCCCGAACGAACCTTCTAGGTCGATGCCCGGGATGTTTAGGTCGGCGTCTTTGACGGCACCGGTCGAGAAGATGACAGCGTTGTAGTGCTGTTTCAGGTCGGCCATGGTGATGTCTTTGCCGTACTGGACATTGCCGAAGAAACGAATGTCGCCGCGGTCAAGAACTTCGTAGAGCGCCCGGATGATGCCCTTGATGCGAGGGTGGTCGGGAGCGACGCCGTAACGAACAAGGCCGTATGGTGCTGGCAACAGGTCGAAGATATCGATCGATACCTCGAAGTCGCGAAGTTCCGACTTGATCAGAAGATCGGCAGCGTAGATTCCGGCCGGGCCGGCACCGACGATCGCGAGTCTCATCTTTGACATCTATGCCTCCTTAGTTGTTGCGGTCGACCACGGCGGTTGCGAAGACGGTCAGCGCCTTCTTGACCGGGCCATCGGGGAGTGGGGAGAGGGCTTTGACGGCGTCGTCTGCCCAACGTTTGGCTTCTAGGTAGGCGAGTTCGGCAACCTCGTGGTTTCGCAGCTTGGCCACGACTTGGTGCAAGACTGCGTCGTCTTCGAGGTTTCCGTCGATCTCGGCGAGCAGCTCGGCCGATGCTGCGTCTGTCTTGGCCTTTTCGCGAAGGAGCAAGACGGGCAGAGTTGGCACGCGGGCGCGAAGATCGGTTCCCGGAGTCTTGCCCGATGGGCCTTCGGCAGAAATGTCGATCACGTCGTCGATTAGCTGAAACGCGACACCGATCTTTTCACCGAACTGGCGAACCGGTTCGTCGAATTCGGCCGGTGCTCCCGAGAACAATATTCCCATCTGAGCCGAGGCGGCGATCAGCGAACCGGTCTTGTCGCCAAGCACCTGAATGTAGTGGTCGATCTTGTTTACGCCTTCGCTCGGGCCCAGGGTCTCGTGGAGCTGGCCGAGGCAGAGGCGCTCGAAGGTGTCGGCTTGCAGGGTAAGGGCTCTAACACCGAGCTTCGAAACCAGCTGGGACGCCCTCGCGAAAAGTAGGTCGCCGGTGAGAATCGCGACGTTGTTGCCCCAGATATTTTGTGCGGTTGAAACGCCTCGTCTGGTCGGGGCATCGTCCATGACGTCGTCGTGGTAAAGCGTGGCGAGGTGGGTGAGTTCGACAACGACTGCCGCATCGATCACGTCTTGGTTGGCTGCGTCCCCGAATTGAGCGGTAAGCAAAACCAACACCGGCCGCAGACGCTTGCCCCCGGCTTCGACGAGGTGGCGAATCGAAACCTTGGCAATCGGGTCGGTGTGTTCGGTCGCCTGCAAAAGCCCGGCTTCGACGCGTTCTAGCCCGGCTTCGATCTTTGCAAGCAGTGCCCGGTCGGCTACGCCTCGAAGCTGCTTCGGAAGTTTGATGCTCACTTGCTCGCCTTTGCTGGTTTGTAACCGATGTGCAAGGCGACGATGCCAAGAGACAGGTTCTGGTACGAAACGTTTTCGAAGCCGGCAGCCTCAACCTTGGCGGCTAGCTGGGTCTGGTTTGGCCAGGCGAGGATCGACTCGGCCAGGTAGCTGTAGGCCTCCGGGGTCTTGCTGAACAGAGCCGAAAAACCAGGCAGGAGCTTGCCGAGGTAAAAGTTGTAGAAAGGCTTTAGCGCGGCAACTGGCTTGGAAAATTCGCAAATCACGATGCGGCCGCCGGGCTTGGTTACCCGAAACATTTCGGCGAGCGCCTTAGGCACATCGACAACGTTGCGGAGGCCGAAAGAGATTGTGGTGGCATCGAATTCGGCAGAGTCAAAAGGGAGTTTCGTTGCATCGGCAAAGACGAACTCGAGCTCCGGGTGACGTTTTCTGCCTACCGCGAGCATTCCCTCTGAAAAATCTCCGGCGACTACGCGAACGCCCTTGAGCGCAAAGGCCACCGATGAAGCGCCGGTGCCAGCAGCCAAATCGAGTACGGCTTGCCCTGCCTTCGGGTCTACCGCTTTAGCGACCTTTTTGCGCCAGTTTCGATCCTGACCAAAAGACAGCAGTGTGTTGGTCAAATCGTAGGTTGGGGCAACTTCGTCGAACATTGCGGCGACCTCGCCAGGCTTTTTGGCCAAGGATGCTTTGCTCACTAGTCAAGTCTAACCGCGAGCCTCTGGGGCGTATTCCGCCTATTTGCCACCGTAGAAGTAGTCGAATTTTTCGCCACTGCGGCGGGCCTTGATTGCCCTTACGCCAACGACTCCTCCGAGAACCAAGGCGCCCGAACCAATCGCTCCGAGACCAAGCACAGCGGTGTCTACGAACAGATCGGTTGGAGTTTTGGAGCTCGGAATCACGCGGTCTACTTGAATTGCTTCGCCAGTTTGCGGGTTACCCCCGCTAATTGCTGGCAATCCATAGGATCCTGTTTCTGAAACGTCGTCTGAGGTGATCGGCACGGTGCCTGCGCCGGTTCCGGTTCCGGTAGAGCCGGTGCCCGAGTTAGTTGAGCCAGTTACGGGAGGGTGAACCACAACGGGAGGCACAACGAACGAGTCGTCCTTGTCACCCTGTTGACCGCCCGAATTTTCACTCTCATCGCGAGAGCCTTGGTGATCTTCACCATTGTCGCCACCGTCGTCCTCGCCTGCGTGCAGGTTTGAAATGCTGCCGATCGGAGCAGGGGTCGCAGTTAGCACCGAAGCGTGAGCCGCGGCGGGTAGGCCGAAAAGTGCCGACAGTGCAATGACCGCCATGAGCTTTGACTTAGGCAACTGGACTCCTTTTCGATTAGTGGCTAACAATGACTAGGTTAGAACTTGAGACTTCGGCGAAAAAGTATTTTCGCCAACTTCACAGATAACACTCAGGTCAGGATTTCGTTGCTGAAACTAGAAACCGTCGAGTTGCCAGAAGCACTTCGCGGCCCTCTCGTTGAGTTGTTGCCAGCCAACCCGACTGCCTTCATTCGCAACGGCGGCGGCATCATCGGCTTCGGTGAAACCACGCGCCTGACCGCTAAGGGGCCCGATCGAATCCAAGCCCTCGCGAAGGCTTGGCGGGAGCTGGTTGCCGATGCCGATGTGGTCGATTCGGTCAACCTACCCGGCACCGGTCTGGTCGCCTTCGGCAGCATCGCCTTTGCCGACTCTTCGGAAAGCGAAAGCATTCTGATAGTCCCCGAGGTGATTATCGGGTCGCGCGACGGACGCATGTGGCTGACCTCGGTCAACGGCAAGGCATGGCCGAAGCAGACCGCCTACCAAGCCAACGAGCCTCTAGAACTCAGGTCTGGGTTTCAGAGCAGAGTCGGTTTCGAGGCATCGGTGCAGAGCGCAATCGACGCAATCTCAGCCGGCAAGGCAGAGAAAGTGGTTCTCGCTCGAGATCTAGAAGCGCCAGTGCCAAAGAACTTCGACATTCGCCCGGTGCTCTCCAAGCTCGCCGAGAAATACCCGAGTTGCTGGGTGTATTCGGTCGACGGCACCTTTGGGGCATCTCCCGAACTACTGGTCCGCGTATCGCACGGACAGGTTTCGGCGCGAGTCTTGGCTGGCACCGCTGGCCGAGGCACCGACCCCGAGGTCGACCAGGCAATTGCCACCGCCTTGGCTGGATCGCACAAAAACCTCGCGGAACATGCGTTCGCAGTGGATTCGTTCGTACAGGCGCTCGAGCCTTTCTGCGTTCAGGTCGATGCCGACTCTGAACCGTTCAGCCTGGCCCTGCCCAATGTTTGGCATCTTGCTAGCGACGTCCACGGGGTTTTGAAGCGGGAGGCATCGGTACTCGATTTGGCCGAGGCCCTGCACCCGACCGCCGCCGTTGCCGGCACTCCGAGAGCTGCAGCGCAGGCGCTGATCGAGCAGCTCGAGCCTTTTGACAGAGGGCGCTACGCCGGGCCGGTGGGCTGGATCGGTGCCGATGGCGACGGCGAGTGGGCAATCGCGCTGCGCGGCGGCCAGCTCGAAGAAACTAGGATTCGAGCTTTCGCCGGTTGCGGAATCGTTGCCGAGTCGGAGCCGAGCGCCGAACTTGCCGAGACCGATCTGAAGTTTCAGCCGGTCACCGGCGCCTTGAGCTAGAGGCTTACCTCGATAACGACGCGTCCGGTCGTCTTGAGCGCGATATTTAGCTGCGTCTCGTTTGCAACCAGGACGTGCTGCCAGCCGTAGGCGGCGGCCAACCCCGCTATGTCGACGCTCTGCGGAGTTCTAAACAGGTGGTCGAAGTCACGAGCGCTTAGGGCGCCCTTCATCTCGAGCGACTCGAAAATGCTGCCGCCACCATCGTTGCCAACGATTATTTGTAGATCCAATTCGGGGCCGGACTTATCGATAGCGAGCGAAGACGCGTCGTGCAGGAAGGTTAGGTCGCCCATCAGTGCCCGGGTTTGAAGGCCGGTGGCCAAGGCGATTCCGGTGGCCGTGGCGATGGTGCCATCGATGCCCGAAAGCCCGCGGTTCGCGAATACGTTCAGCGGTTTGGCCGGAGCCCAGGTTTCGGCTTCACGAATCAATCGGGATGCGCCGAGAACCAGGTTTTCGGCTCCATCGGTCGCGGCCCAGACCTGCTCGACGAGCTCGCGGCGAGTGAGAACTCCGCTTACGGGTGCGGCGAGGCGAAGCTGTTGATCGGCCAGGCGCCAGCTGGCCAACCATTCGCCGGCTGGCTCGGAATCGACAGTGACCTCGTCGACCAGAGCGGAGGCCCGCCCGCCGACGTTGAAGTGACCCATCAGTTTCGAACGAACCACGATTACTTCGACGTCTTCTCGGTAGAGAAGGCCGATGATGTCGCGGCTAAGAGTTGGTTTTCCGTAGACGATGACCCGACCGACGTTGTCGGTGAGCTCACGCTTTTCTTTGAACAAGAGCCGGTAGCCGAGAATCGCGTTTTCGCCGAACCTTGCGCCCGAGGATGGCTCTGCCAGCAGTGGCCAACCGAAGGCCTCGGCAAGTTCGGTGGCTTCAGGCCCGGCCTCGGCCCCGGCAACAACGATGGTTGGCACCGAACCGTCGAGCAGCGCGAACTCGAAGGAGGCTTCGGTCGGCTCAAACGGCAGTGGTTCGATTTGCATGCTGGCCGCGTTCGGCTCAGAGCCAGAAAGTGGCTCGCGGAAGGCGATGTTGATCTGCACCGGGCCGGGTTGGGCACCGGTTTCACCGAGCGCCGAAGCAATCGCGGTGGCAACAACGTAGCGAAGTTCGTCTACCGTTGGCGACTCGTCGGTTGGCGCTTCGAGGTCGAAGCAGGTGCGTACCGAATCGGCAAATAGCCCTATTTGGTTGGTGGTCTGGTTCGCACCAACGCCTCGAAGCTCGTGCGGTCGGTCGGCGGTTAGCAAAATCATTGGCACGCCCGAGTGACTCGCTTCGAGCACCGCAGGGTGCAGGTTGGCAACCGCGGTTCCGGAGGTCACTATCAGGGCTGTGGGGCTGCCAGAGGCAAGAGCAGCGCCCAGTGCGGTAAACCCGAGGGACCTCTCGTCGAGGCGCACGTGGAGCTTTAGGCGACCGGCATCGGCCAGCTGAGAAGCGGCAATTGCCAGTGCCTGGCTTCTGGCACCCGGGGCTAGAAAAACGTGCTCGACACCGCTGGCGCTCAAAAGCGCGAGGATCTGAGCCGCTACGCGTTGGGCTGGGCTAGACATCTTGATCTGGTTCGTCTTTGCGAAAGCGCTCGGCGAGGTTTCGCAAGAATTCCGGGTCGTCGTCTGGTGCAACGGTCCGAGTTTTGGGGCTTTTGCCTTGGCCTACGGGGCGACCGAGGGCCAGGTAGAGGATTCCGCCAATCGGGGTCACCACTACGCACAGCAAAATCCAAGCCCACTTGGGGAGCAGGCGAACCTCGCGATGGTCGGCGCTTGCCGCAAAAACCGCGACAAAGACGGTGAAAATGACGAGAGCGCCAAAACCGTAGAGCAAAAACTTCATGAGACCACTCTAACCAGCCCCGCTTACAATTAGAGGGTGAAGAATCCTTGGTTGTACATTTTCGCCCGCATTTTTGTGTTTGCCGCACCCCTCGGTGTTCTGCTCGCGATGGGTTTCAACCCGTTCTACTCGGTAGCGATCGCCACCGCGGTAGGTCTAACCGTCTCGATTCTTTGGCTCAACCGCTACCGTGAAGAGTTCGCCAAGCGACTCTACGAAAAGTTCAACTCGAAGACTCAGGCCGAAACCGCCGAGGACGCCGACAACTAGACGATTACGACCAAGCCGTAGGTGAGCAAAAGCGCGTAACCGAGGGCGGTGTAACTGGTCAGCTTCAAAGCGAGGATGTACTCGGGGGCAGTCTTAGCCGTAATGACAATCAGGGTCAGCGGCACGATCACAAAAGCCGTTAGATAGGCAAAAACCGTGTGCTGAAAAACCAGCGTGTAGGGGTAGAGCAGGGCCAGCGGGGTCCACAAAAACACTAGGTAGAGGGTCTTCGCAAACTTGCGACCGACCAATACGGCGAGCGTCTTCTTACCCGCCGAGATGTCGGTGTCAATGTCTCTGATGTTGTTGATCATCAAAACCGCGGACGCAAACAACCCAACGGCGATTGCTGCGCCAGTGGTCCAGATCAAACCGTCGGCGCTGCTGAAGAAGTGTGGCACCTGAATCGCCGCGGTGCCAAAGGTTGCCACCAGCCCGAAGAAAACGAATACGAAAATTTCGCCGAGACCCGCATAGCCGTAAGGTCGCTTTCCGCCGGTGTAAAACCAGGCGGCGACAACGCAGGCTGCTCCGACGAGGGTTAGCCACCAGAGCCCGGTCAGCAACACGATGGCAAGTCCGGCGAGTCCGGCGATCACAAATGCGGCGAACGCGGCATTGCGAACCAACTTCGGTTCGACTCGGCCGGAGCCGGTCAAGCGAGGCGGGCCGACCCGAAAGTCATCTGTGCCGCGAATGCCGTCGGAGTAGTCGTTGGCAAAGTTCACGCCGATCTGTAGCGAAAGTGAAACCGCGAGCGCGAGCAGGGCGAGGCCGAGGCTCTCCGCCTGCATCACACTGGCCACGCCGAAACCGACGGCAACCGGGGCGACAGCGAGCGGCAGGGTGCGCAGCCTGGCGCCCGAAACCCAGTCACCAAAGGTGACCTTTTGCTTAGCTTTCTTCGACATCGCCTCGCCTCATCTTTTCTTGAAACTCTTCAAAGTTTTTCTTCAAAAACACGAAGTCGGGTTTTCCGTTGGTGAGGCGGGGCACCTCTGTGATGGCCGCCCAAACCGATGTGGTGGCAGCTATACCGAACTGCCTGATGGCGTCTTCAGGGTTGATATGAGGCACGTCATCGCTCGAATAAACCACGTAGGCGACGAAGCTTTGCCCGAACTCGGGGTTCGTGAGCGAGAGGGTTACTACGTCTTTAACCTGCGGGTGAGCGGCGACCCACTGATCGACCCAGTCGAGCGAAAGCTTGACGCCTCCCGAGTTGATGACGCGATCGGTGCGCCCGAGAATCACCAGCCTGCCCTGTTCGTTGAAGCTGCCGAGGTCGTTCGACTCCCACTCGGAGAGCCCGTTAGCGAGGGTGGGCCCGCTGATCACGATTCGACCGTCTTCGAGCAGGCCGATGCCGACCCCGTTAAGCGCAACTCCGTTGTAGACGCAGCCACCTGCGGTTTCGGTTGAGCCGTAGGTGATCACGATTTTCACTCCGAGGCCGACGAGCATTGCAACGGTGTTCATGTTTGGAGCTTGGCCACCGACCAAAATGGCGTCGAAGTTTCTAAGCTGCTCGAGAACGAAATCATCGGAGCTGGCCGCATTCGCAAGTCTTTGGAGCTGAGCCGGCACGATCGAGGTGTAGCGACGCTCGCCGGTCATCAGGCTGGCCGATCGAGCAAAACCTTCTGCTGTGAACGGCATCGCTGTGTTGGTCAGAACCGGTTGGGTGTCGGCCAGAAGCGAGCGCACCAGAACCTGGATTCCGGCGATGAACGTGATTGGCAGGCAAAGCAGCCATTGGCCTGGGCCGCCGAGCGAAGCCTCGCTCGCCTTGGCACTCGCCTGCAGCGCCTTGACCGAAAGGGGAATCATTTTGGGCACGCCGGTCGAGCCGCTGGATTCGACCAGTAGGGCGACGTCGTCTTCGACCGTCTCCGGCAAGTCCGTGTGTTCTTGATCGCAGAAGTGAATCGCGATTCTGCCCTCGAGGGCTTCACCTAAGGGAAGCAGCGCGGCGACCGGGTCGGCAGTGCCGATTTGTTTTAGCGGTTTAGCCATCAGAAGTGCCAGGGGAACGCTGACCAGTTGGGTTCGCGCTTTTGCAAGAAGGCGTCGCGGCCCTCGGCTGCCTCTTCGGTGCCGTAGGCCAAGCGGGTTGCCTCGCCGGCGAGAATCTGCTGACCAACCATTCCGTCATCGATCGCGTTGAACGAGTACTTGAGCATGCGAATCGACTGTGGGGATTGAGCGAGGATTCGCTCTGCCCAGGCGATGCCGGTGTGTTCGAGTTCGGCGTGCGGAACCACCGTGTTCACGACACCGATTTCGTGAGCACGCTTGGCGTCGTACTCCTCGGCTAGGAAGAAGATTTCGCGGGCAACCTTCTGGCCAACCTGCTTGGCAAGTAGCGCGCTTCCGTAGCCGCCATCGAACGAACCCACGGTTGCGTCGGTCTGCTTGAACATGGCCTTGTCGCTGGCGATGCTGAGGTCGCAGATGACGTTGAGCGAGTGCCCGCCGCCGGCTGCCCAACCGGAAACCAGTGCGATTACGACCTTTGGCATGAAGCGAATCAGCCGCTGGACTTCGAGAATGTGGAGTCGGCCGGTTGAAGCCGTGCCGTCGGCGTATTCGTAGCCGTCCGCGCCGCGAACCTTTTGGTCGCCGCCCGAAGAGAATGCCCAGCCGCCATCCTTAGGAGAAGGCCCGTTACCGGTGAGCAGAACGACACCGATTCTTGAATCCTCGGCTGCGTGCTTTAGCGATCTGGCAAGCTCGTCTACGGTCTGCGGGCGAAAGGCGTTGCGCACCTCGGGGCGGTTGAACGCGATGCGCACAACACCGAGGGTCATGTGCTTGTGGTACGTGACATCGACGAGTTCGCCGAAACCTGGCACCTCGTGCCAAACCTTCGAATCGAACAGCTCAGAAACCTCATTAGACATACTTCTAGACTAACAATGTGACCCAACCCGACTTCAGCGAGCTCGCCTCAAAGGCGTTAGTCGTCTCGTTACCCATGAAGGTTCGGTTTCGCGGACTGACCGAACGCGAGGCGCTGCTTTTCGAAGGCCCGAACGGTTGGGCAGAGTGGTCGCCTTTTGTCGAATACGAGGATGAAGAGGCGCGCATCTGGCTCGATGGAGCGCTAGACCAGGCCTTTGGCCCTAAGCGTGAAGTCGGAACCGTGAACATCAATGCCACGCTTCCGGCCGTGGCGCCCGAAGAGGTTGCCGAGATACTGGCCGGTTTCAAGACATTCGACACCGTGAAGATCAAGGTTGCCGAACCGGGGCAAACCATAGCGGACGACCTAGCGAGAGTTTCGATGGTGCGAACCCTTCGACCAGACGTGCAAATTCGAATCGACGCCAACGGCGGCTTTTCGGTTGAACAAGCGCTTGAAGTGGCCGAGCGTGTTGGCACTCTCGACTATTTTGAGCAACCCTGCCGAACCATCGGCGAACTTGCCGAACTGCGAGTAAAGCTTCGCGGGAGCGTGCGCGTGGCAGCCGACGAGTCTGTTCGCAAGGTCGCCGACCCGATGGCAGTGGTTCACGCGGGCGCTGCCGACGTCCTAGTTTTGAAAGCTCAGCCGCTCGGCGGGGTCAGCAACGCGCTGCGAATCGCCAATGCGTGCGGGCTGCCGGTCACGGTTTCTAGCGCGCTCGAAACGAGCGTTGGCATTGGAGCGGGTTTTGCGTTGGCCACGGCTCTCGGCGGCAACACCGCGCACGGCCTCGGCACCGAGAACTTTTTTGCCAACCCAGAGCCTTTCGGTCAGATGGCGAGCACCGAACGCCGCAATTGGTGGCTGGAGCGCTTGGAGCGCGTCCTGTCTATTTAAGCCCGGAGTAAACGTGAAGCCCCTTGAAGAAGAGGTTCACGATCGTGAAGTTGAAGAGGATCGCGGCAAAACCGACCAGTGACAACCAGGCCGACCTTCTGCCGGACCAGCCGCGCGTCGCGTTGGCGTGCAGGTAGCCGGCGAAGATTGTCCAGATGATGAAGGTCCAGACCTCCTTGGTGTCCCAGCCCCAGTAACGGTGCCACGCGCGCTCGGCCCAGATTGCGCCGGCGATAAGGGTGAATGACCAGAGGATGAAGCCGACGACGTTGAAGCGGTAGCTGAGGCGCTCGAGCTTTGCCGAGTCGGGGAACGCCTTTAGGAGACGGCGAATCAAAACGGCGATTGGGCTCTTGCTCGAAGTCACCCAAGGCCAGTCGCGTAGAAGGTAGGCAACGGCCAAGGCGGCGGCGATGTTGAAGAACGCGGTTGCCAAAACTGCCACGGTGACGTGGATTACCAGCCAGTAGCTCTGCAGCGCTGGCATCAGGGTCTTGATCTGCACGTAGAAAGTCGTTGTTGCGGTGCCCAGAACCAGCAGGGCGAAGCCGTTGACAAAGGCGGCGATTACTCGAATCTCTTTCACCGCGAGAGCCGTCAAGAAGATCAGGACGATCAGGAACGAACCCGAAATCGAAAACTCGTACATGTTGGCCCAGGGCACTCGGTGTGCCGAGATGCCGCGCAAAGTCACGCCGGTGCCGTGAAGAAGTGCCCCAAAGCCTAGGACGAAGAACGAAGCGCGTTGTAACCGGCTAGACGAATCGCGAACGCTCTTTTTGTCGCTCGTGGCCTGAGCAATGTGAAACACGAACATCAAAAACGAGATCGTATAAACCGCCATGGCGGCGTAGACAAAGATCAACGAGACCGATGCGAGGTTCACATCAAGTAGTACTGGTTTCATTTCTGCACCTTCTTTGAGACCTTGGTCGCAAGTTTTGCCTTCAGGTCGATTACTGTCTGTTCGAGCCTCGCGTCGTCACCCTTCGCGAGAGCACCAACCTCGAAACCGCCAGAAACCTTCCGCACCCAGACGCGCCTTCTTGGCACGAGAAGCGAGACGATTAGGCCGGCGAGCGCGAGCATGGCGAACATGAAGATCCAGAGCTGAGCCGGGTTGTAGTCGACATCTAACGAAGCGTAGCGCTTGGTCGAATCCCAGGTCACGGTTCCAAGGTTCTCTGGCAGCTCGACAGTTTGGCCCTCTTTGGTCAACTCGACCTTCGGGTGCTTCTTGCCACCGGCAACCTGCTTGAGACCGTGCACCTGGAGCGAGAAAACGTTGGTCGGCATTCCGCTGTCGAGCCCGAGGTTTCCGACGTAGACGCTCATGGTGATCGCGGGGTTCACGTTACCGGGGAACGCCGAGGTCAAGGCGCCGCTTTTGAGTTTGGCGACGGTTGGGTAGTAGAACGAAAGAACGCCGAATTGCTTAGGGCTTGCGTCTGGGATCTTGATGACACCGAGCGAGGTGTAGTTGGCGTCCTGAGGGAGATAGATCACGGGGCCACTGAACGAAACATTGCCGTTGGTGTCTCTGAAGGTGAGGACTGGCGCGTAGCCGTTGCCGGTCAGGTAGACGTTTGCGCCCGGTAGTTCGAGCGGGTCGTTGACCCGAATCACCGAGGTCTTTGGCTTGCCGTTGACTCCCACTCGAGAAACCACGGTCGCCCTAAAGTCTGTCGGCGTGCCAACGTTGACCGCCTGCAGGTCGAAGACAGCCTCAAACTTTTTGAGTTTCACCGTGAACGGGGTCAGGGAGTCCTTGTTGAAGAAAGTGCCCGGCGCGAACGAGTCGTAGCTGCCAAGGTTGTTGACCAGGGTTTCGCCCTCAATCAGGACTCGCTGCCCGCTGTAAGACAAACCGCCACCGATGGCGACAGCGACAAGCAGGCCGATGAGCGAAATGTGAAACACCAGGTTGCCGGTTTCGCGCAGGTAGCCACGCTCGGCCGAAACGGTCTTTGCGTCGCGCACCACGCGGTAACGCCGGGCCTTGAGCTCGGCGAAAGCTTCGTCGAGAGTGGTCGTTGAACCCTCGAAGCTTGCCTTTGCCTTAAGGCGCGTGAAGGTTTTTGGTGGGGCTGGAGGAGCTGCCACCATTGCTCTGGCGTGCACGAGTGATCGCGGAACCACGCAGCCGATTAGCGAAATGAATAGCAGGATATAAATTGCCGAGAACCAAGCGGAGGAATAGACGTCGAAGAATTGGAATCTGTCTAGCCAAGGTGCAAGTTCGGGCTGATTGCTGAAGTACAGGGTCACGCCGTTGGGGTCGGCCGAACGCTGAGGGTAGATCGATCCGGGCACGGCGGCCGCGGCCAAAAGCAGAAGCAAGAACAGAGCGGTGCGCATCGAAGTGAGCTGCCGCCAGAACCAACGCAGCCAACCCCTAAACCCGATGTCGGGCGAGGTTACTTCTTCTGAATCAATGTGATCAGACGGTCGGGGTGAACTGGAGCCAGCCATTAATCACCTCTAGCGCCTTAGCAGTCATCCAGTCCCAGTTGCCGGTCAACATCAAGACGCCAACGATGATCAGCATCAGTCCGCCGAGGATGTTGAACCCGCGAATGTGACGCTTTACAAAACCTACCGATCGGGTCATCCAGCCAAATCCGGCGGCCACTAGCATGAATGGCACGCCGAGCCCGAGCGAGAAACAGACGCCTAAGATAATCGCGTTTACTGTCGATCCTTGCTGGGTCGAAAGCATCATCACAGTGCCGAGGGCCGGCCCAATACAGGGAGTCCAACCGAGCGCAAAGGCGATGCCGAGCAGTGGCGCGCCGGCCAAGCCGACCTTTGGGCGCCAGCTTGGCTTAATGGTGTTCTGCAAAAAGTTGGTCATGCCCATCATTACAAGACCGAGGACTACGACTACACCGCCGAAGACGCGGTCAATCACCACGCGATAGTTCATGATCGATCCAGCAAAGCCAGAAACCAGGGTGAGCGAAACAAAGACTGCGGTAAAACCAAGAACGAACAACAGCGCGCCGAGTAGGAGCTTCGCTCTTGGAGCGGCCGAACCCGAAACATAACCAAGGTAACCGGGCACGATAGGCAGAATGCATGGCGAGAAGAATGTGACCAAGCCGGCGAAAAGGGCTATCGGAATCGAAGCAAAAAGTGAACCGGTCAAAATGATTTCATTCATGACTTTCTCGCAATCTCTGTTTTTATGATTGCCTCGAGAATGTCGGGCACAACGCGTCCGATGATTCTGGCGGCTACCCGGCCCTGGCGGTCGAGCACGATCGTGGTTGGCACCGCGTCTGGGGTGACTATTCCGGTGTATGCGAACACAACACTTCCGCTGTCGGCGTCCATGACCGTTGGGTAGCCAATCTTGTGCGTGCGGTCAAAGGCGAGTGCGGTGTCTGCGCTGTCGCGAACGTCGACTCCGAGAACAACAAGGCCCTTGCTCGCGTACTTATTCGCAAGCTTGTCCAGGTCTGGCGTTTCGGCCCGGCAGGGCGCGCAACCGGCATACCAAAAGTTGAGCACCGCGATCTTGCCGAGCAGGTCGGAGCTTCGCATGGTTGCGCCATCGGCGGTTTTCGAGACCCAGGCGGCGCCGGTTTTGCGTGACGCAAGGTCGCGGAATTCGCTCACGGTCCCGTCGCCGGCGATGTAGTTTTTGTTGTCGCCAGACTTGAACTGGTTGGCGAGTGGATCATTAGCTCCGCAGGCGCTCAGCGTGAGCGCGAGGGTGGCTGCCAGCGCCAAACCGATTAGTCGCTTCATACCGCTCCCTTGTCGATCCGGGTGAGTTCGGCGGCGGGGTCGAGATACCCGACCTCGACGAGACCGTCATCGGTAACTTCAAAGGTGGTGATGCTAGAAAGACCGCAGCGCCGCTTGGACGGGTTATGGGCAAGCTTCAGTCCGGCGGCGTGGCGGTGAGTCATCCAAATTGGCAGTTGGTGGGTCATCAGAACGAGGTCGCCACCTTCGGTTTTCTTGGCCAACTCAGTCATGGCCTCAACGATTCGAGAGGCCACAGCGGCGTATGGTTCACCCCAGCTCGGGCTGTATGGGTTGCGCAGGTGATAAGCGAGCTGCGGGTGCCTCGCGATGGTGCGAGCCGAAAGTTTGCGACCCTCGAAGACGTTCTGTGGCTCAATCAACCGCTCATCTGTCTTAGCGTCGATGCCAAACAGGGTTTCGATGTGCGCGGCCGACTCCTGGGTTCTAAGTAGCGGTGAGGTGTAGATCGCACCTATCTTGACACCAGAATCCTTGAGGGCTTTGGCTGCCAACTCGGCCATTTCGTGCCCGCGTTCGCTCAAACGGAAGTGCGGCAGGCGACCATATAGGACTCCGCCGGGGTTATGAACCTCTCCGTGACGGACGAGATGAATGCGAGCGGCAGGCATACAGCCATTCTACCTCCCGCTAAACTTGACCCGAAGGGCGTTTTTAGCCCACGAAAGCAAGGAACTCATGCGCGAACGCACACTCGTCAAAGACCTCGCCGCGAAGGCGGACGGCCCTGTTCTTCTGGGCGGTTGGGTCGAAAAGCTGCGCGATCAGAAGCGAATCCAGTTCATCATTCTTCGCGACGAATCTGGCGACGTCCAGGTCACCTACCCTCGCCCGGTAATCGGCGAAGAGCCTGACGAAAACGACGCCCTAGCCGCCAACGTTTCGACTCTCACCAGCGGTTCGTTCGTCTGGGTCACCGGACGCCTAATCCACGACGAGCGCGTTAAGCTCGGTGGCCTCGAGGTGCAGCTTGACGACCTAGAAATCATCACTCTTGCCGACCCAATCAGCCCGATCGCAGAAGACACCTCGATCGACAAGCGCCTCGACTGGCGCTTCTTGGATCTCCGCCGCACCGAGATGAACCTGGTCTTCCAGATTCAGACCACAATCGAGCACGCCTGGCGCGAATACTGGGTCGAGAACAACTTCCGCGAAATCCACTCGCCGAAACTCATGGCATCACCCTCGGAGTCAAACGCCGAGCTGTTCAAGCTCGAATATTTCGAAGGTCACGCCTACCTGGCCCAGAGCCCCCAGTTCTACAAGCAGATGGCGATGATGGCCGGCTTCGGCAGTATCTTCGAAATCGGTCCGGTGTTTAGAGCCGACCCTTCGTTCACCTCTCGTCACGCCACCGAGTTCGTCTCGGTCGACATCGAGGTTTCTTGGATCGACAGCCACGAAGACATCATGGCGATTCAGGAGCAGCTACTAGTTCGCGCGCTAAGCGCTGTCAAAGAGAAGCACGGTGACGACATCAAGCGCCTGTTCGACGTTGACGTAGCCGTGCCAACCGTTCCGTTCCCACGAATTCCGCTTGCCGAGGCAGTCGAGATCGTTGCCGCCCGCGGCCACGAGGTTGCTCGCGGAGGCGACATGGACCCTGAGGGTGAGCGCCAGATTGCGGCTCACGTCTTCGAAAAGTTTGGTCACGAATTCGTCTTCTTGACCGACTACCCGTCAACCGTTCGTCCGTTCTATCACATGCGTCACGCCGACAACGATGCGCTTACCAACTCTTACGACCTGATCTGGCGCGGCACCGAGATCACCACCGGCGCTCAGCGTGAACACCGCGTCGACGTTTTGATCGAGCAGATCAAGTCAAAGGGTCTAGAGCCAGAAGGCTTACAGACCTACGTCGATTTCTTCCGTTACGGAGCCCCAACCCACGGCGGTTTCGGTATGGGCTTGCTGCGCGTTCTGATGCTGCTTTTGCACCAGCCAAACATTCGCGAGGTCGGCTACTTGTTCCGCGGACCCAACCGCCTAGAGCCCTAGGACTCGTGCTGGGCTAGGTCGTCCAGGGCCCCGCGTAAGCGGTCCGGATCGATTCGCCAGTAGTTGTGCACCTTGCCGTTAATTAGTAGCACCGGGATTTCTTCTGAATACTTTGCGGCCAGTTCTTCGTCTACCAAAATGTCGTGTTCGGTGTACTGAATAGCGATGTGGCGCGCCACTCCGCGGTGAATCGACTGAAACTCGCCGAGCACAGCATTGACCACCATGCGAGCTTCATCGCAGAGGTGGCAGCCCGCCTTACCGACGAGGTCGATCTGGATAGTGTTCAGCACCCAATCATCCTAGGCCGACCTCTAAACTTGTTCAGTGGCCACCCCAAAGAAACCAGAGAAGAAGAGCGCCGCGTTCTTCGACCTCGACAACACGTTAGTTCGTGGTTCGACGACATTTCTGTTTGGCAAAGAGGCAGTGAAACTCAACTTCTTCTCGCGCAAGGAATTTTGGCGCTTCGGAGCCCAGCAGCTGCGCTTCATCTGGCGCGGTGAATCGGCCAAGATGCTCAAGCATATCGAAGACCGCGCGATGTCTTTAGCCGCCGGCCAAAATGCGGCAGAACTTGAGAAGCTGATCGAGATCGTCTGGACTCAGCACATCTCAAAACGTCTCTGGCCCGAAACCGTTCGAATCGCGCAAGAACACGTTGCCGCCGGTCGCGAGGTTTGGATCGTCACGGCCAGCCCTTTTCAGATGGGTGAGTTCATCGCAGACAAGCTGGGTCTCACCGGCGCTTTGGGAACCGTCCTAGAAATCGTGGACGGCAAACTAACCGGTGAATTTATCGGCAGGCCACTGCACGGAAAACGCAAAGCCAAGGCGGTTCGCCACCTGGCCGATGAGCGCGGAATCAGCCTGCGAAAGTCCTACGCATACAGCGACTCGCACAACGACTTACACATGCTTACTCGGGTGGGTCACCCGATCGCGGTGAACCCAGACAAGATTTTGAAAAAGTATGCAAAGGCCGCCGGCTGGAAGATTTTCGACTTCAAGAAACGCGAACTTAAGCTCCACTGGGGCAAATAACAAGAAACCCGCCAACATTTTGCTGGCGGGGTTTTTGTTTAAGTAGCGAACTACTTCTTATTGCGACGCTGATGGCGAGTCTTACGAAGCAGCTTGCGGTGCTTCTTCTTAGACATACGCTTGCGGCGCTTCTTAATTACTGAACCCACAAAAACCTCACATCGGTTGAAAGCTCTGTGCCGAGCACAAATACTCGCCCAGTCTAGCCGAGTTTTGCCAGTCGAGCATCCCCAGAATCCGCAAGGGTTCGCAATACACTCAACCCGAGCCGGTTTTTGATCGGTAACCAAACGAAAGGCACAAAAGTGAATCTTCCACCGCTAGTCAGAAAGATGCTGGCTGAGTTTGTCGGCGTCACCATGTTCCTCACCGCAATCATCTCTGCCGGGGCAACCTTTGGCACACCAGAAGGCGGAAACCTATTTCACGCCGCTTCATTGGCAATCACGCTTGGTCTAATGGTTCTGCTCGTTGGCGGAGTTAGTGGCGGACACCTGAACCCAGCAGTCTCGCTCTACTTCTTCTCGCGCAAAGAGATGACGGCCGTTGAGTTCATCGGCTACGTCGCGGCACAGTTGCTCGGCGCCACCGCCGGCGTATCGCTCGGCGAGTACTTACACGGCTTCAACATCGCTGGTTTCACAAATGCAGCCAGTACCCTGCCGGCCGGCCCAGCCTTTGTTGGCGAAATCGTTGCCACCGCGGGTCTTGTGCTCTTGATCGTCACCCTGATCCAGAACAAACTCACCCACCTGATTCCGTTCGGCCTGATGCTCTGGGTCTTCGCGGCCTTCAACTTCACGCCAACCGGAGCCCAGGCAAACCCTGCGGTCACCTTCGGCCTAATGGTCGATGGCAAGCTCTCGGTAAGCGCTGGAGCCCAGCTGATCCTTGCCGAAATCGTCGGCCTGCTGGTCGGTGTTGTCTTGAGCATGCTGCTCACCTCGGCAACCGCCAAGAAAAAGGCAGCAGCCAAGAAGAAGTAAATTCTTAGCAAACAGGTGGCGCCTCGGGTAACTCACTCGAGGCGCTGCCTGTTTAATGGAAACATGACTTACAAGGCATCGGTACTCTTCGTTTGCGTTCACAACGCCGGACGCTCACAGATGGCTGCCGGCTACCTTCAGCACCTGGCCGGCGACCGGGTCGAGGTTCGTTCGGCTGGCTCTGCCCCAGGCAACTCGGTAAACCCCGCAGCAGTTGAGGCAATGGGCGAAGAGGGCATCGACATCTCGAATGCCACCCCAAAGATTCTCACCGACGACGCCGTTGAGGCATCCGATTACGTGATCACGATGGGCTGCGGCGACGCCTGCCCGTTCTTCCCCGGCAAAACCTACCTCGACTGGGTGCTCGAAGACCCAGCGGGTCAGGGCGTTGAGGCGGTTCGCCCGATTCGCGATGAAATTCGCGGTTTGGTCGCAGGCTTGATTGCCGAAATTGACGCTAAGGCTTAGCGCTTAACCTTCGAAACAACCTTCTTGGCCTGTGATTCGGCCTGCTGCTTTGCCTCGTGGAGTTTGCGTCCGAGTTCTTTGCCAATAACC
>CAIJJH010000198.1 GCA_903820955.1 uncultured Micrococcales bacterium | reverse complement strand
GAATGGCCCAACGGTTGGCGTCGGTTGCGGTTAGCGAAAAGCTCCACTTTGCCATTCCGAAGAGCTCGGTGAGATTCTTGGCTACCCACTGGGCGTCTTCCGTCGGGAGCATGGTGGTCATGCCGCCCTCTGTTTTGACGCGATTCAGGATTGCTTCGACCACGATTGGGTTCGAGTGGCCAGCCATGGCCCCGGTGTCGCCGAGGGCAAAGTCGATGTATTCGTGGCCGTCGATATCCCAGATGCGATTGCCCTGGGCTTTATCGAAATAGAGCGGAAAGCCGCCGGCCTTTTTGTTCATCCACGTCATGGGCACGCGTCCGAACAGGTTGTCGGCTGCTTCGTAGGCGGCCTTGGATTTGGGGTTTCTCTCGAGGAATAGAGACTGTTCGGTGGCGTGAAGTTTGGTGAGGCCTAGTCGGTCGATCATGATGCTCCTGCTGGGTCCCCCGCCGAGGCTGCTTGGCCTCGACTACTGCCCGAATCGGGAGGATATTCACAGCAAACTTACACTTTCGAATCGAAAAAGCTTGCGAAACTGGCGGGTATCCTTGAAATATTCCATGTAGAAGAGGGTTACCTTGTTTCGTTTAGCCAAATTAAGTCTTGCAAACCGCTCGGTTGTGGCCCTGGTGACCATCATCATCGCCCTTTTTGGCTTCTTGTCTCTAAGTTCGCTAAAGCAAGAACTGATTCCATCCTTTGAGACCCCGCAGGCTGCGATTGTTACCAGCTACCCAGGGGCATCGCCAGAGGTTATTGACTCCCAGATCAGTAGACCTCTAGAGGCAGCAGTGCGCGCCCAAGACGGACTCGTTTCTTCGACCTCGACCTCGCAGAGCAATCTCTCGATTCTGCGTGTCGAATTTGACTACGGGACCTCAAGTGCGAAGGTGAAAGAGAACCTGGCTGCCGCAATTGCATCGGTTCAGGCCACTTTGCCAACCGGCGCCACCGCAAAAGTGGTTTCTGGCTCATTTGATAGCGTCCCGATTGTTTCGCTCGGAATTTCTTCGCCTAACAATGCCAAGATCGGCAAGCTGCTCCAAGAAGTCGCTCCGACCCTGTTCAGCGGAATCAAAGGCGTACGTGACGTAACCGTTGCTGGGGTTGAAGAGAAGCGTGTAAACATCAAGCTCGATGCGTACTCGATGGCGTCCTATGGGCTCACTCAGCAAAACATCATGACCGCGCTGAAGACCAACGGCTTTATCGTTCCCGCTGGCAGCCTAAACGACTCGAAGGGATCGATCTCGGTCGAGGTCGGCACCGAAGTCAACTCACTCAACGCATTCAAGTCGTTACCGCTAATTGGAACCAAGACTTCGTTTGGGCCAACCGGGCCAGCGGTTTCTACCGTCGCGGTCACCATCGCTGATGTTGCCAACGTCACCTACGACTCCTCGCCAATTACCTCCATCACGCGCGTAAACGGTAAGGATGCTCTAGCAGTTTCTATAACCAAAACTCAGGACGGCAACACGGTTGCCATCTCACACGATGTGCAGGCAAAAGTTAGCGAACTAGCCAAGCAGCTAGGCAACGGAGTCGTTGTTACCACAATCTTTGACCAGGCACCCTACGTCGAACAGTCGCTCAACGACCTCAGTAGCGAAGGTCTTTTGGGTCTAACTTTCGCGGTCTTGACCATATTGTTGTTCTTGATGTCGGTTCGGCCAACCCTGGTTACCGCTATCTCGATTCCGACCTCGATCCTGATTACCTTCATCGGGCTAAACAGCTTCGGCTATTCGCTGAACCTTTTCACCCTGAGCGCTCTAACCATCGCGATTGGTCGTGTGGTCGACGACTCAATCGTGGTTATCGAAAACATTAATCGTCACCTGTCTTACGGCGAGCCCAAGAAGAAGGCGATCCTCCGTTCGGTCAAGGAGGTTGCCGGCGCAGTGACAGCCGCAACAATCACCACCGTCGCAGTCTTCCTGCCAATCGCACTTGTCGGTGGCTTGGTCGGTCAGTTGTTCCGCCCCTTCGCTTTCACCTTCTCAATTGCACTAGTGGCATCACTGTTTGTCTCCTTGACGATCGTCCCAGTTTTGGCCTACTGGTTCCTAAAGGATCCAAAGACCTCGAAGGACGCAGAAAAAGCTCGCCAGAAGGAAGAAGAGAAGGAGCGCAACTCGATACTTCAGCGCGCCTACCTGCCGATTATCAAGACCACGCAGAAGCACCCGGTTTGGACAGTCGTTGCTTCTGTGCTGATCTTCATTTTGACGCTGGGCCTAACCCCATTCTTGAAAACCGACTTCCTCGGTTCCTCGGGTTCTAGCTCGATTTCGGCAACCCAGACACTATCGCCCGGAGCCACTTTGGACGAACAGTCAAAGGCGGCCCTCAAGCTCGAAAAGCTTGTGATTGCAGACAATAACGTAAAAGTGATTCTGAGCACCATCGGTTCGACCGGTGACGGACGCGTTGCGTTCGGCGCTTCGGCCGGCGGAATTTCGCACCAGATCACTGTGAAGGACGGCGCTAAAGTCGCCGACGTGCAGAAGTTGATTGAAAAGGCATTTGCCGACGACCCAACTCTTGGAACCGTCAAGTTTTCAAGCGGCGGTGGGCCAGGTTTCGGCGGTTCGTCAACCGTAGACATCAAGGTCATGGCCAAGAGCGATGCCGCCCTTGAGCAAGGAATCATTTCGGTTGAGAAGGCAATGAAGGGCCCCAAAAACGTGACCGAAATCACCAACTCGTTGGCCACCAAGCAGCGCACGCTCAAGGTCACCGTTGATCGCCTAGCTGCTGCTCGATTGGGTCTCAACGAGATCACCATTGGCGGAATCG
>CAIJJH010000197.1 GCA_903820955.1 uncultured Micrococcales bacterium | reverse complement strand
GCAGGTGCGTGGACGTTTGACCAAATAGGGAAGTAGTCGAGCTGCTTCATCTGCTTGGCGGCGGCCTCGGCTAGGCGGTGACGACCGTGACCAGCGTTTACTGCGAACAGGCTAGAGATACCGTCAAAGTACTTCTTGCCGGTTTGGTCCCAGAAGTGGTGACCTTCGGCCTTGGTGATTATTGGGATCGGGCCAGCCTCGAACTGAGAGTGGCGGGTGAAGTGCATCCACATGTTCTCGCGGGCTGCGTGTTCTAGTTGTTTAACGGTGGGCTCTACGCCGGCTTTGCGGGCGTCTAGCAGGGGGGTTGCACGATCATTTATTTTTTTCATGATCATGAGATATCACTCTTCACATTGGTTGGTTTTGGGGATGCATCAGCGCGTTCCCCAGTTGTAGAACTGCTTGTGCAACTTCAAATAGACAAATGTCTCGGTTGAAGTAACTCCGGGCAGTGACCGGATTTTTTCGTTGAGGAGGTCGATGAGTTGTTCATCGTTTTCAAGGACTACCTCAACCAAAATGTCAAAACTTCCCGCGGTGAGCACCACGTAATCGACTTCTTCGAGCTCCGAAAGGGTCTCGGCTAAAGCGCGTGAGTCGCCGCCGGAGCGGATGCCGATCATGGCCTGTCTAAAGAAGCCAAGTTGCATCGGGTCGGTCACGGCAACTACTTGCATGACACCTGACTCGGTGAGCTTCTGAACGCGCTGGCGAACGGCTGCCTCGCTTAGGCCCACAGCCTTACCGATTTCGGAATAGGAGCGGCGACCGTCATGCTGAAGCTGTTCGATGATCGCTTTCGATACATCGTCCAGTTGACTTACCTTGGTGCGCGCCGTGCGAGACATACTACGAGTTTGCCACCGTTTTCGGCATTTGAGTCGCGAAATCGAACCATTTTCGGCGTTTCGCAACTGATTCGTTACCAATTTGCCAAAAACAGTGACCTTTTCGCTAATACGATTGGGTCTCGTAGGGCTTTTTATGGAGGACTTTGTGTCGAAACTCGAGCTAAAAAACTTCGTCAACGGTGAATACGTCGCTTCGACAAGTGGCGAAACGATGGACGTTATCAACCCGGCCACGGGTCAGGTTTACGCAACCGCGCCAAAATCAAACGCTTCGGACGTCGACGTGGCATTCAAGGCGGCCGATAGCGCCTTCGAGTCTTGGAGTCAGAGCACCCCGAGCGAGCGTCAGCTGGCGCTTTTTCGAATCGCCGATGCGCTTGAGGCCCGAGCCGAAGAATTTGCCGATGCCGAAAGCCAGAACACCGGAAAGCCGCGCGCAGCCTTGGTGGCAGATGAGATCATGCCCTCTGTTGACCAGATTCGTTTCTTCGCTGGAGCCGCTCGTAATCTACAGGGCTTGGCAACCGCAGAGTATGCCAAGGACTTCACCTCTTCTATACGTCGTGAGCCGATCGGTGTCATCGGCCAGGTGACACCTTGGAACTACCCGCTGAACATGGCGACTTGGAAGTTCGCCCCGGCTCTTGCCGCCGGAAACACTATTGTTCTTAAGCCTTCAGACACGACTCCCGTTTCGACTCTCTTACTCGCCGACTTGGCGTCCGAGTTCTTACCGAAGGGCGTGTTCAACGTGGTCACGGGAGATCGCGACTCGGGGCGCGCGCTAATCGAAAACCCGATTCCGCAGATGGTGTCGATCACCGGCTCGGTAGCTGCCGGCATGGAGGTGGCCAAGAGTGCGGCCGTCGACCTGAAGCGGGTGCACCTCGAGCTCGGGGGTAAGGCGCCGGTCATCGTATTTGCCGACGCCGACCTCGAAAAGGCGGCGACCCAGATTGTCATCGCCGGTTTCTTCAACGCCGGGCAGGATTGCACCGCGGCCACTCGTCTGCTGGTTCACGAGTCGGTTCACGATGACTTCGTTGCCATACTCTCGGCAAAGGTGCGTGCAAATGCCGTCACCGGCAGCCCAGATCGCGACGATGTGCTGTTTGGCCCGGTCAATAACGCCAATCAGCTCGCTCGGGTAAAGGGTTTTATCGAGCGCCTGCCAGATCACGCGAACATCGAGGTTGGCGGTCACGGCATCGAAGGGTCCGGATATTTTCACGAGGCAACGGTTCTGACCGGTTTGCGACAGCAGGACGAACACATCCAGACCGAAATCTTCGGGCCGGTCATCACGGTGCAAAAATTCTCGACAGACGAGGATGCCATGCGCTGGGCCAACGATGTGAAGTACGGTTTGGCGTCCTCGGTTTGGACCACCAACCACACCAGGGCCATGCGTTTTGCCAAGGGGCTCAACTTCGGTTGCGTCTGGATCAACACCCATATTCCGATCGTTGCCGAGATGCCGCACGGCGGGTTCCGTCACTCCGGTTACGGCAAGGATCTCTCGCAGTATGGCTTCGAGGACTACACGCGCATCAAGCACGTGATGTCTTACATCGGCGACTAATCCACAGCATTCCGATTTGGCCCTGAGTTTCTTTGGCTCGGGCTGACACTCTTTGAATGCAACTGGTCTGGCTGATTCCCTCGCTCGCGATGGGCGTCTTTTTCGGCTTGAGTTCGGGTATGTGGCAAATGGCGGTCATGTCGGGGATTTCGGCGCTAATTGCCTTACTGCTCCGGTTTCGCGGTCGTAAGTCGAAGCCTTTCAGGTTGAAGATCAACCAGCGCGGGGTGTTCATAAACGGCAAGCGAGCGCCTAAATACATGCGTTTGTGGCGCAGGGAGTGGCGCGAGGAATACGCCAGGCAATTCGAGCAACTCGTGGCCGGGTTGCAACAGGAGCTTTTGAAGAGCTCGTTCGAGCCGCTCTCGTTTGTTGGTGGGTTCAATCTTGAACTCAATCTTGCAGATTTGGGCCCTCACCTATTCTTGGTTGGCCCAACCGGTTCGGGCAAGAGCAGGTGGTTGCAGTTGGTGCTCGGTTCGATGTCGGGGGAGGCACAGCTTTTGCTCGCCGATTACAAGGGCGGGGTCACGCTTTCGCCCTTCGGCGAGCCGATAACCGACCTTTCGACTAAGGAAGACAGGGAGGCTTTTTGGTCTTCGCTTTCAATCCTTTTAGAGGAACGCGAACGGTATTTGGTGGTTCACGCGGTCGCCCGAGCCAGCGAAACCAGCCTCAAACCGGTTGTAGTGGTGGTCGATGAACTCGCCCACGCTTTACGCGAGGATCGCGGGGCGCTGGCGGCCTTGAGTGCT
This sequence comes from uncultured Micrococcales bacterium, assembly GCA_903820955.1. Classification (GTDB taxonomy): domain Bacteria; phylum Actinomycetota; class Actinomycetes; order Actinomycetales; family Microbacteriaceae; genus Rhodoluna. The sequence goes on along the minus strand of CAIJJH010000197.1, from coordinate 5,262 downwards.
GTTGCAGCGAGGGGTCGCTCGCTCGGGGTTCACCTAATTTGCGCGAGTCAGAGCGTGTCTGGAGTGCCTCGAGAGCTCTTGGTGAACCTAAATATGCGAGTAATTCTCGCCGGCGTAGATGAGGTGGACGCCCTTCAGCTGGGCGCTAAGACCCGGCCGCAGCGAGTGGCTGGCGTCGGTGCCGGTCAGGTAATCGGTGGGCCCGAGTTTCGGTTTCCGTTTAGGCAAGTGCCGATTCAAGTGCAACAGCACTCAAACCGTGAGCAACCGCAACCGGTTCGCTAACCAGGTGACCGTCGTGGGTGTTGAGCCCCAGGGCAAGCGATGCGTCAGCCCTGCAGGCAGCCTTCCAACCGTGGTTGGCAAGTGCGCGAGCGTAAGGCAGGGTTGCGTTGGTGAGCGCGTAGGTAGAGGTGTGAGGCACCGCGCCAGGCATATTTGCGACGCAGTAAAACACGGTGTCGTGAACCTTGAAGGTTGGCTCGGCGTGAGTGGTCGCGTGGGAGTCCTCGAAGCAGCCGCCCTGGTCGATCGCGATGTCGACCAAAACCGAACCCGGCTTCATCTTCTTCACAAGTGCGTTGGTTACCAGCTTCGGAGCTTTGGCGCCCGGTATCAGCACCGAACCGATTACAAGGTCGGCTTCGGTGACCACACGGTCGATCTCGAAAGCGTTTGACACTATCGTGCGAAGGCGTCCGGCATAAATGGCATCTAGCTCGCGAAGGCGGTTGAGGTTTGTGTCGAGCACGGTGACTTCAGCGCCGAGGCCGACGGCCATGGCAACCGCGTTGGTTCCGGCAACACCGCCACCGAGGACGGCGACTCTTGCCGGACGGGTGCCAGGCACCCCACCGAGAAGCATTCCGTTGCCACCGTTTTGGCGCATCAGGGTCGAGGCACCAACCTGAACCGAGAGACGGCCAGCAACTTCGCTCATTGGGGCGAGTAGCGGCAGTTGGCGGTTTGGTAGTTGGACGGTTTCGTAGGCAATCGCGGTGACTTTTCTCGCGACCAGTTGCTCGGTGAGTTCTAGATCTGCAGCGAGGTGCAGATAAGTGAACAGAACCAGGCCCTCGCGCAAGAAACCATACTCTTGCTCGATTGGCTCCTTGACCTTCAAAACCATCTCACCCGATTCCCAAGTGGTCTTGGCGTCCGGGGTGATCTTTGCGCCAGCGCTCTGGTATTCGGCGTCTGTGATTGATGAACCTAGGCCGGCACCAGCTTGAACGAAGACTTCGTGCCCTGCAACTACAAGTTCGTGAACGCCGGCCGGAGTAATGGCTACGCGGTATTCGTTGTTTTTGATTTCGCTCGGGACTGCAACCCGCATGGTTCTCCTTGTGGTGGCTTCTTTGCCACGTCCGTCAATAGCCTAACCCGACCCCTTTGGTGTTTCGTATCCAAACTGTCACAACTTGTGGCAGTATTTTTTATGACGCAGTTGTCGGGCGTTGCTTCTTTGTTGTTGTTCGGGATTTCTCCCTTATCGATAGAAAAGAGTTCAGAGTTGGACGCAAAAATTATCACTCGACGTAGCCTCTTTGCAGGCGCCGGTGCCCTCTCAATCACAGCGGTTCTAGCCGCATGTGCCCCTGGTGCAACCAAGACGGTTTACTGGGACAACTGGCCTTATTACATGGATGGCGAGGCCGACGGTTCGTTCCCAACCCTGAAAGATTTCGAGAAGAAGACCGGGATTCACGTCGAATACGCGACAAAGGTCGATGACAATAACACCTATTACGCGAGCATCAAGAACCAGTTGGCCGCGGGTACAGACACCGGAGCAGACACCTTCTGCCTGACCGACTGGATGGTCGGCCGACTTATCGGCGACAATGACCTTGCCAAGCTTGACTACAAGAACCTACCGAACGTAACCGCCAACCTTGACCCAGCTTTCAAGGGCGTAGGAAGCTTTGGTGACTTCGACCCAGAGCGCACGTACTCTCTGCCTTGGAAGGGCATTATCGCGGCCGTGGGTTACCACAAGGACAACTACAAGGCCGTAACGGGCAAGGATGCCCCGACCAGTCTTGAGGACCTCTGGGCGCCAGAACTCAAGGGCAAGGTCGAGGTGCTTTCTGAAATGCGCGACACCATCGGCATGATCATGATGGCGAACGGCGTCGACATCGCGAAGTTCGTGAAGGCGGACTTCGACAAGGCGCTGGCATTCTTCAAGGGCAAAGTCGACAGCGGTCACATCCGCGGAGTCAAGGGCAACAGCTACATCGACGACTACATTAACGGCGACGCAGTAGCCGGCATCGTCTGGGCCGGTGACTTGATTGCCACTAACTCGGAGGCAGGAAACACCGACCTCGGTTATGTCTTGATCGATTCTGGCTCGACCTTCGCGACCGACAACTTTGTGATCCCTAAAGGTGCAAAGAACAAGGCGTTGGCCGAAGAGCTAATCAACTACTACTACGACCCTGCAGTTGTGGCCAAGTCTTCGATCGGCGGCGTCTTCTATGTTCCGCCGGTGGCTGGCGTCAAGGAAATTGTGGCAAAGACCAACCCTGAACTGGCTTCGAACGAACTTCTTTTCCCTTCGGCAGAGACCTTCGCAACCAAGCTGCACCACTTCAGAACACTGACCGCAGAAGAAGACAACACCTTCTCGCAGGCTTGGTCCGATGTTTCTAACGGGGTTGTGTAATTGGCCGGCGAGCTTTCAGTCGCAGGCGCCGATCTAGAACTAATTGATGTCCGCAAGGACTTTCCGGGCTTTACCGCGCTCGATGACATGGACCTTCACATCCCAGCCGGTCAATTCTTCGCACTGCTAGGCCCATCGGGTTGTGGCAAAACCACCACTCTTCGAATCGTCGCCGGTCTCGAAACACCGACTCAAGGGCGCGTCCTCATCGGTGGCAAAGACATCACTGACACCAAGCCGCATGACCGCCCGGTAAACACGGTGTTTCAGTCCTACGCCCTGTTCCCACACATGACAATTCTCGAAAACGTAGCCTTTGGCTTGCGTCAGCGCAAGGTTGAAGACCCGCTAGCCAAGGCTCAGGCGGGGCTAGATCTAGTCGAGCTCGGCCACATCGGCGCTCGCCGGCCTCAGCAGCTCTCGGGCGGCCAGCAGCAACGCGTGGCTCTGGCTCGCGCACTAGTGAATCGCCCATCGCTATTGCTACTCGACGAACCGCTCGGCGCTCTAGATCTCAAGCTTCGTCGCCAGATGCAAATCGAACTCAAGGCGATTCAGATGGAGGTCGGCTTAACATTCCTTCACGTCACCCACGACCAAGAAGAAGCCATGGACATGGCCGACACGGTCGCAGTAATGAACAAGGGACGCATCGAGCAGATGGGTTCGCCAGAGGCACTTTACGACCGCCCGAAAACCGCCTTTGTCTCTAGGTTTCTGGGCCAGTCGAACCTCTTTGTTGGCAAGGTAAGCGAAGAAAACCCCAACTCGGTTTCGATCGAGGTTGGCGGAGCCAAGATCACCGTTGATAAGAAGCGTGCCGAGAAGCACACCGGCACCGTGGCAATCGGCGTTCGCCCAGAAAAGGCCACCTTCCACGAAGAAAAGCCGAACCTCGGCGCAGATCACGTGCTAATTGGCCCTGGCGAAATCATCGACATTCGTTTCACCGGCGTCAGCAACCAGTACCTGATCGAGGTTCCAAACATTGGCGAAGTCACCGTGTTCGCGCAGAACGTTGGCAAAAGCCCGGTCGTCGAACTCGGCGCTAAGGTTTGGGTTTCTTGGAAGGTCGAGCACTCCTTCGGTTTGCGCGACCTACCTGACGGCACCGAAGACCTGGGCTAAACATGGCTTTCGCGGCTTTCGGTTCGAGCACACCAACCACTAAGGGTCAGACCAAGTCCGGCCGTGTGGTCTTGGCGCTCCTACTCCCGGGGCTCCTCTACCTCGTACTGTTTTTTGTTATTCCTCTGGTTTCGCTGGTGCTAACCTCACTTGAAACCCCCGCCGCTTCGGGCAAGATCGGTGAATACGTCCCTGGTCTCGACTTCGGAAACTATGCCTACGTGGCCACCAAGTACTGGCCGCAGATCGCCCGCTCGTTTGGTTTCGCGTTCATCGCGACCATAATCGCGCTGCTGATTTCTTACCCTCTCGCCTACTTCATCGGAGTCAAGGCACGCCCTTGGCCGATGCTTCAGCGAATGCTAGTGACGCTGGTAATCGCTCCGTTCTTCATCTCGTTCCTGCTTCGAACCATCGCCTGGAAGCAGCTTTTGGCCGACCACTCGCCAATCATCGAGTGGGCTCACCAGGTCGGGTTTTTGAGCCCCTCCCAGTCGTTCATCGGCTCAAACGCCGCGGTGGTTTTCGGTCTGGTTTACAACTTCATCCCGTTCATGACCCTGCCGCTCTACACGAGCCTCGAGCGGCTTGACACGCGCTATCTCGAAGCCGGCTCCGACCTCTACGCGAGCCCATCGAAGGTGTTCCGCAAAATCACGCTCCCACTTTCGATGCCAGGCATCATCTCGGGAACCCTTTTGACCTTTATTCCAATCGCCGGTGACTACGTGAACGCGAGCCGTGACTTCTTGGGTTCGTCGAACACCTCGATGATCGGAACCATGGTTGACGCAGACTTTTTACAAAATCGCAACTACCCCGCTGCCTCGGCGATGTCCGTGGTCTTGATGGGCATCATCTTGATTCTGGTGACCTGGTATGTGCGCAAGAGCGGAACTGAGGATCTCCTCTAATGAAGGCTCTTTCTCACCTCTGGTCTGGCTTCAAGCGCGGCTCACTTCCGGTTTATTCGCTTATCGCTCTGGTGTTCCTGTTGATACCGATTTTCTACACGATCGTTTTCTCGTTCAACAAGTCGGCTCGACGAAACACGGTTTGGAACTCGTTCACCCTAGAAAACTGGACGCACGTTTGCGCTCGCCAAGACCTTTGCAGTGCGGTTGGCAACTCGCTGATGATCAGCTTGATTTCAACTCTGATCGCCACCGCGCTAGGCACTGCGCTCGCCATTGCTCTGGTTCGCTACCGCTTCAAGTTGCGCTCTACGGTGAACTTCGCGTTGTTCCTACCGATGGCAACTCCTGAAATCGTCATGGGTGCCGGCCTTGCCAGCTTGTTCTTCAACGCCGGTATTGGCCCTGGCTTCGTGCCGACCGTCATCGCTCACGTGATGTTCTGCCTCAGCTTTGTCGTCGTAACCGTGAAGGCTCGAGTTCAGACGCTAGACCCGGCACTCGAAGAAGCGGGGCGCGATCTTTACGCGAACCCGAGCCAGGTGTTCT
>CAIJJH010000196.1 GCA_903820955.1 uncultured Micrococcales bacterium | reverse complement strand
CAGTTGCACGGTCTCACCGTCGACAACGGCTCGGGCGTAACCCTGGGCGCTGAGGTCCTTGAAAAGGTCGACGAATTCGCCCTTTTTCTGGTCGACGATTTGCGCGAGAATCTGGAACCTGGTGCCGTCTTCGAACTCCATGATCTGGTCGACGATTTGCTGCGGCGTTTGCTTGATGATTCGCTCGCCACAATCGGCGCAGTAGGGAACGCCGATGCGGGCCCAGAGCAGCCTCAGGTAATCGTGAATCTCGGTGATTGTGCCCACCGTCGAGCGCGGGTTTCGGTTGGTTGATTTTTGATCGATCGAAACCGCCGGGCTCAGACCCTCGATGAAATCGACATCTGGTCGGTCAACCTGTCCCAGAAACTGGCGCGCGTAAGCGCTCAGCGACTCAACGTAACGGCGCTGCCCCTCGGCGAAAATGGTGTCGAAGGCGAGCGAGGACTTGCCCGATCCTGAGAGCCCCGTGAACACGACTAGCGAGTCTCGCGGTATCTCAAGGTTCAGATTCTTGAGGTTGTGCACGCGTGCACCGCGAACTATGAGTTTGTCGTGGGAGTTATTCACAGAACAAGTTTAAGCGTGCCCGGCCTTCTCAATTTGCCTAAGCTCGTACTTCAATTCGGAGATTTCGTCACGGAGTCTGGCGGCGAGTTCGAAGTTGAGTTCGGCGGCCGCCGACTTCATTTGTTCGTCCAGCTCGAGAACTATCGAAAGTAGTTCGTCGTAGCCGTTGGCGGCCACTCCCCTGCGGCCGCGAATCGGCAGCGGCTTGCCGTCGCGGCGCTTGCTCTTTTCGACCAACTCGGCGGTGTCTGCCTCTTCGCGCAAAATTTGGTCGGTGATATCGGCAATCTTTTTGCGAAGCGGCTGCGGGTCGACGCCTTTTTCGAGGTTGTAGGCAACTTGCTTGGCGCGCCTACGATCGGTTTCGTCGATGGCCTTGGCCATCGCGTCCGTGATGTTGTCTGCATACATGTGCACCTCGCCACTCACGTTTCTAGCGGCGCGACCGATGGTCTGAATCAGTGACGTCGCCGAGCGTAGGAAGCCTTGTTTGTCTGCGTCGAGAATAGCCACGAGGGAAACCTCCGGAAGGTCTAGCCCTTCTCGCAGCAGGTTGATGCCGATTAGCACATCGAAAACGCCCATGCGCAGCTCGCGAAGCAACTCGACTCGACGCAACGTATCGACATCGGAGTGCAGGTAGCGCACCCGCACGCCGGCTTCGGTTAGGTAATCCGTCAATTCTTCGGACATCTTCTTGGTGAGGGTGGTGACTAGGACGCGCTCGTCACGCTCCGCCCTCACGCGGATCTCTTCCAGGAGGTCGTCAATCTGACCCTTGATTGGTTTGATGATGATCTTTGGGTCAATTAGACCGGTTGGGCGAATTATCTGCTCAACGACTCCATCGGCGACCCCCAGCTCGTACTTGCCAGGTGTAGCCGAAAGGTAGACGGTTTGTCCGACTCGGTCGAGAAACTCGTCCCAACGAAGCGGTCGGTTATCTAGCGCACTCGGCAGGCGGAACCCGTGCTCCACCAGTGTTCGCTTGCGGCTCGAGTCACCCTCGTACATCGCGCCGATCTGCGGAACCGTGACGTGAGACTCATCGATGACGGTCAAAAAGTCCTCGGGAAAATAATCTAGAAGGCAACTCGGGGCGCTACCCTCGGCGCGGCCGTCGATGTGGCGAGAGTAGTTTTCGATGCCTGAGCAGAAGCCGACTTCTTTGATCATTTCGAGGTCGAAACTGGTGCGCATCTTTAGGCGCTGCGCCTCGAGGAGCTTGCCCTCTTTTTCGAGCTGAAGGGTTCGCATGGCAAGTTCGTTTTCGATGTTCTCGATCGCCTCCGCCATCCGTTCGACGGGCGCCACGTAGTAGGAGGCTGGGAAGATCGCGACGGCGTCCTCTTTTGCCACGACGTCGCCGGTAAGCGGGTTCAGCGAGTAAATGGCCTCGATCTGGTCGCCGAAGAACTCGATGCGAGTGGCAAGTTCGTCGTAGACGGGAATGATCTCGATGGTGTCACCCTTGACCCGAAAGTTTCCACGCGAAAAGTCGATGTCGTTTCGCTTGTACTGAAGTTCGACGAATTTGCGAATCAACTTGTCTCGACCGGGGGTGTCGCCAACTTGCAGAGCAACGCTCTGGTTTAGGTACTCAGCCGGGGCACCGAGTCCATAGATGCATGACACCGTGGAAACCACAATGACGTCGCGGCGGCTCAGCAGACTCATCGTCGCCTTGTACCTCAGGCGCTCAACCTCGGAGTTGATCGAGGAGTCCTTTTCGATAAAGGTATCCGTCTGCGGAACGTAGGCTTCGGGCTGGTAATAGTCGTAGTACGAAACGAAGTACTCCACCGAGTTGTTTGGCAGTAGTTCGCGAAACTCGTTTACCAGTTGCGCGGCGAGCGTCTTGTTATGCGCCAAAACCAGAGTTGGACGCTGCAGCGCCTCGACCAACCACGCTGTGGTCGCCGATTTACCTGTACCGGTGGCTCCCAAAAGCACGACGTCCTTTTCGCCGGCACGAATTCGGCCTGCTAGCTCGGCAATTGCGGTTGGCTGATCACCACTCGGCGTGTATGAACTAATCACCTCGAAGGGTGCAAAGCTGCGCGTTGGATCCACTATTCGGCACCCGAGTCAATGGATTCGTAGAGCAAACGGGCATCGCGCATCAAAAGCTCGATGTCCTGGTTGGAGTTCAAGATGTAGTTGGCGCGATTGGCTCGGTGCGCGGGTGAGGTTTGGTTTTTGATGCGAGCGATGGCCTCGGCCTCGGTCATCCCTCGGTGCCTAACCATTCTCGCAACCTGGTCCTTTTCAGGCGCCTCAACCGTGACAACCACATCGAACGGGTGGTCTACGTTTGCCTCGACTAGAAGTGGAACGACATAGACGACGATCTTCGAAGTGGCCTGAGTCATAAGGCGCTTGGCCTCGCTCTGCACAATCGGGTGCACGATTCTCTCGAGTTGTTTGCGCTTGGTCTCGTCTGCGAAAACGATATCGGCCAGCATTTTGCGATCTAAATCCCCCGAGTCGTTTACGACTCCCGGAAAAGTCGCAGCAACTGCCTCGAGGCCCGCCGTACCGGGCGCTAACGCCTCGCGAGCCAGCACATCGGCATCGATGACGGTCGCACCCAGCGAACCCCACAGAGAGGCGACAGTTGATTTTCCGGCGGCGATACCGCCGGTCAGACCGATTAGGAACACGCTTAAAGCCTAAACGGGAGCCAGCCCGAAGGCCGACTCCCGTCTAATTTGAGTTTGATTACTCTGCGCTCTTCAGCTTTTCGCGAAGTGCGGCTAGAGACTCGTCTGCGGCTAGGGTGCCGGTTTCGGTGCTCTCGCTCGAGTAAGAAGCGTCGGCTGCTGCCGGTGCGTCTGGAAGGGCCGCGGCTGCCTCGTTGGCTGCCTTGACCTGCTTCTTGTGCTCTTCCCAACGGCCGTGGGCCTCAGCGTATTCCTTCTCCCACTTGGCGCGTGCGTCCTCGAAGCCCGGCTTCCACTCGCTGGTTTCAGCGTTGAAGCCCTCTGGGTACTTGTAGGCACCGCTCGGGTCGTAGTCGGCTGCCATTCCGTAGAGTGCAGGGTTGAACTCGGTGCCCTCAGGGTCGACTTCTTCGGTGGCCTGCTTGAGGCTTAGCGAGATGCGACGACGCTCTAGGTCGATGTCGATGACCTTGACGAAGACGTCCTGGTTAACGGCGACTACCTGCTCGGCAAGTTCGATGTGCTTGGCTGAAAGCTCGCTGATGTGAACGAGACCCTCGATGCCGTCTGCGACACGAACGAATGCACCGAAAGGCACGAGCTTGGTGACCTTGCCAGGTGCGTACTGTCCGATTGCGTGGGTGCGGGCGAATACCTGCCACGGGTCTTCTTGAGTTGCTTTTAGCGATAGCGAGACGCGCTCACGGTCGTTGTCGATTTCAAGAACCTCGACGGTGACCTCCTGGCCAATCTCGACGACTTCGCTGGCGTGCTCGATGTGCTTCCATGACAGCTCAGATACGTGGACTAGACCGTCTACGCCACCGAGGTCGATGAAGGCACCGAAGTTTACGATCGACGAGACGATTCCAGTGCGGATCTGGCCCTTGGCTAGGTCTGCTAGGAACGTGCTGCGGTTAGCCGACTGGCTCTCCTCTAGAAGTGCACGACGCGAAAGAACCACGTTGTTGCGGTTCTTGTCGAGCTCAAGAATCTTGGCTTCGACCTTCTGGCCCAGGTAAGGAGCAAGGTCGCGAACGCGGCGCAGCTCGATGAGCGAAGCCGGCAGGAAGCCACGAAGGCCGATGTCAACGATGAGTCCACCCTTGACGACCTCGATGACGGTACCTTCGACGGTGCCGTCTGCTTCTTTGATCTTTTCAACGTCGCCCCAAGCACGCTCGTACTGTGCGCGCTTCTTAGAAAGGATTAGGCGGCCTTCTTTGTCTTCTTTCTGAAGAACAAGGGCCTCTACTGAGTCGCCAACCGAAACAATTTCGCTAGGGTCTGCGTCGTGGCGAATCGAAAGTTCGCGCGAAGGAATCACACCTTCGGTCTTGTAACCGACATCGAGAAGTACTTCGTCTCGGTCAATTTTTACTACGATGCCTTCGATGAGGTCACCGTCATTGAAGAACTTCAGGGTCTTTTCGACTGCTGCTAGGAAGTCTTCAGCGGAGCCAATGTCGTCGATGGCAATCTGCTTGATTGCCTTCTCGGTGTTTGTGGTCATATTTTGTTTTACTCTCAGTGGACATACTCGGGTCGCGATTGCTCGCAACGGTTGATTTGGGAACTTCTCTAGCCTATCAGTGAAACTAAGGCGTCAACCAGTGCTTCTGTAGAATCCGGGGACTCGATCACGACCACGTCGCCCTTTTGCAAACCCAGGGTCAAGACGCCCAAAATGCTGCTGCCGCTAGCTGATTTGCCGTCTGACTTGCGAACGAGGACTTCGACTCCGGACTCGGCGCATAGGCGAACGAATTCTGCCGCTGGGCGTGCGTGCAAACCCTCGGCGACGCGAATGGTGACTTCTTTGCGAATCATCAGTGGTCGGCCGCGTCCCAGGTCTTACCGATGCCAACGTGAACCTCGAGCGGAACGCGAAGCTCGACAACATTTGCCATCTCGTGAACCACCATTTCGCGCAACTTCTCAAGTTCACCGCTGGCCACCTCGAAAACAAGTTCGTCGTGAACTTGGAGCAGCATGCGGCTCTTGAAGCCT
>CAIJJH010000195.1 GCA_903820955.1 uncultured Micrococcales bacterium | reverse complement strand
GATTGTGGGCTGGCTTTAACCAGCAACAGAGGTCAAGTTTAGTCGGCTTATAGCCTTCAGGTCAAACCCTAAATATCGTCTTCGGTACGAATTCTCTGGGTTGCGATGGCTTGGGCGGCGAGTTTCGAGTCTGCCGGGTAGCCGATCTTCATCAAAGTGAGTCCGTGAGGTTCGACCACCTTCCAGCCGGTCGCGGTTCGCTTCTTCATGGCGAGCACCCGAGTTAGGTCTGCTTTGGTCGCTTTGCCGTCGCCAACCTTGATCAAGGCGCCAACAATCGAGCGAACCATGTTGTGAGCGAAGGCGTCGGCGACGAGTTCGACCTCGATCACGCCGTTTTTGCGGGTCACATTGATCTTTTGCAGGTGGCGAATGGTCGAACCGAAGCTTCGAGGCCGGCAGTAACTGGCAAAATCGTGAAGGCCGAGCAGGGCCTGGGACGCCTCATTCATCTTCTTTTCGTCAAGATGACGCAGGTGATACAGGGCGTAACGGGCAAGTTGGGGTGATTTTGGCGAGCCCTTGTCGGCAATCTTGTAAATGTAGCGGCGGTTGCTCGCCGAAAACCTGGCGTCGAAGCCGGGCGGGGCCGGTTCGAACTCTTTCACCCAGACGTCACCGCGGGTGAGGAGCTTGTTTAGGCGGCCGGCGACATCGTGGTTGTGGCCGAGGCGCTTGAACTGCTCCTTGGTGAGGTCGATGTGAACGACCTGGCCTTCGGCGTGGACTCCGGTGTCGGTTCTTCCGGCGACCCGCATGGCGAAGTCGTCCTCGGTGGGGCCAAAGATCGTCTTAAGTGCTTCGACGAGTTCGCCTTGAACGGTTCGGAGGTCGAGTTGCTTGGCCCAACCGAAAAAGTCGGTGCCGTCGTAGCTGAGGTCGATGCGAAAACGAAAAGCCCCGCCAACCGAAAGGTCGACGGGGCGTTTCATGAGATTTACTAGGCCTCTTCGGCTGGGGTTTCCTCGGCAACAGCCTCGGCAGGAGCCTCTTCGGCTGCTGCTTCTTCTGCTACTGGGGCTTCCTCAGCTGCTGGAGCCTCGTCAACGGCTGGGGTTTCGACAACCTCGGCCTCGACTGCTGGAGCCTCGTCTACTGCAACTTCTTCAACGGCTTCCTCGACCTCTACGGCCTCGACTGCTGCTGGAGCTGCTGCCTTGACGGCGTTCTCAAGCTTTGGCTTCTTGTTGACTGCCTTAGGGTTCACTGGCTCAAGAACAAGCTCGATGACACACATAGGGGCGTTGTCGCCCTTACGGAAGCCAAGCTTGGTGATGCGAGTGTAACCACCCTGGCGGTCGGCAACTAGCGGTGCGACCTCGGTGAAGAGCTTGTGAACAACCGACTTGTCGGTGATCTGAGCCATGACACGACGACGCGAAGCCTGGTCGCCACGCTTTGCGAAGGTGACTAGGCGCTCGGCAACCGGACGAAGACGCTTGGCCTTGGTCTCGGTGGTCTCGATGCGTCCGTGGTCGAACAGCGAAGTGGCCAGGTTACGGAGCATTAGACGCTCGTGAGATGGTCCGCCTCCGAGACGTGGGCCCTTTGTTGGGGTAGGCATTTTGTTTTCTCCTCTTGACTAACTGACCGGACTAGTCCTGGTCGGCCTCGTCGTATTCGTTGCTGAAGCTGACGTCCTGGCCGGTGTTGAAGTAAGCGCCTTCAAAGCCTGGCAGTGCGTCACGGAACTTTAGACCCATCGAAGTTAGCTTGTCGCGAACCTCGTCGACCGACTTGCTACCGAAGTTGCGGATGTGCATCAGCTGGTCTTCGGTTAGAGCGATTAGCTCTGCAACGGTGTTGATGCCCTCGCGCTTTAGGCAGTTGTAGCTGCGCACGGTTAGCTCGAGGTCTTCGATTGGCATGGCTAGCTCTGGTGAAAGAACAGCCTCGGTAGGTGCAGGGCCGATCTCGATACCCTCGGCCTCGGTGTTTAGCTCGCGGGCTAGTCCGAAAAGCTCGACCAGGGTGCTTCCTGCAGACGCGATTGCGTCGCGAGGAGTCATCGAAGGCTTGGTTTCGATGTCGATGATCAACTTGTCGAAGTTGGTGAACTCACCGGCACGAGTTGCCTCGACGCGGTAAGCGACCTTGGCGACTGGCGAGTAGATCGAGTCGACCGGGATCAGACCGTTCTCTTCTGCGCCTGAGCGGTTCTGCGATGCCTGAACGTAGCCACGGCCACGCTCGATGATTAGGGTCATCTCGAACTTGCCCTTGGCGTTCAGGGTTGCGATAACTAGTTCTGGGTTGTGGATCTCAACACCGGCAGGAACCTTGATGTCGGCAGCGGTAACCACGCCGGCAGCGGTCTTTTCGATGCGAGCCTCAACCGGCTCGTCGTTCTCTGAAGAGACGACTAGTTCCTTGACGTTCAAGATGATCTCGGTGACGTCTTCCTTAACACCGGCAAGGGTGCTGAACTCGTGCAGTGCACCAGCGATGCGAACGTGGGTGACAGAGGCACCTGGGATCGACGAAAGCAGGGTGCGACGGAGTGAGTTACCTAGGGTGTAGCCGAAGCCAGGCTCTAGAGGCTCAAGCGCGAAGCGTGAGCGGGTTGGTGAAACAACTTCTTCGTGAAGGGTTGGGCGCTGTGCAATTAGCACGTTTGGTTCCTTTCAGCTGAGCATCCGCTATTTGATGCTCATTTTTGAGGGCTCTGCAGTGGCCACGGCAGAGTTTGTTGCTATGAGTGAAGCTTGAGTTAGATGCGGCGACGCTTTGGTGGGCGGCAACCGTTGTGAGCCTGTGGGGTGACGTCGCTGATCGAGCCGACCTCTAGGCCTGCGGCCTGAAGCGAACGAATCGCGGTTTCGCGGCCCGAACCCGGACCCTTGACGAATACGTCAACCTTCTTCAAGCCGTGCTCCATTGCCTTGCGAGCTGCGGCCTCGGCTGCTAGCTGTGCGGCGAACGGGGTCGACTTGCGAGAACCCTTGTAACCAACGTCACCAGACGAAGACCAAGCGATGACCGCACCAGTGGTGTCGGTGATCGAGATGATCGTGTTGTTGAAGGTCGACTTGATGTGAGCCTGACCCATGGTGATGTTCTTTTTCTCTTTTTTGCGAGGCTTGCGAACTGCGCCGGCCTTTGCCTTAGGTGCTGCCATGGTTTTCTCCTAAATCCTTGGGCTCACGCTTACTTGCGTGCAGCCTTCTTCTTGCCGGCTACGGTGCGCTTTGGACCCTTGCGAGTACGAGCGTTGGTCTTGGTGCGCTGACCGTGGACTGGGAGGCCCTTACGGTGACGAACACCCTGGTACGAACCGATCTCAACCTTGCGGCGGATGTCTGCGGCTACGTCGCGGCGGAGGTCACCCTCAACCTTGTAGGTTCCTTCGATGAAGTCACGGATTGCGACGAGCTGGTCGTCGGTTAGGTCCTTGACTCGGATGTCTTTGTCGATCTTCGTCTCGGTCAAGATCTGAACCGAGCGAGTGCGGCCAATGCCGTAGATGTAGGTTAGTGCGATTTCGACGCGTTTTGCGTCTGGAATATCAGCTCCGGCAACACGTGCCATAGGGAGTTCTCCTTGTTGTTAGAAGGTCTGGGGCAGCGCATCCGATTTCTCGGCTCCGGCCTTCTCCGGAGGTGACGTCTTTCGACGTTGCGTTACCTTTTTCTATTCAGTTGTGTTGCTGTTTGCTTAGCCCTGGCGCTGTTTGTGGCGCGGGTTTTCGCAGATGATCATGACGCGACCGTGGCGACGGATGACCTTGCACTTGTCGCAAATCTTCTTGACGCTTGGGTTAACCTTCATGTCTCTTACTTCTTCTCTTATGACGACTTATTTGTAGCGGTAGATAATGCGGCCACGAGTCAGGTCGTAGGTGCTCAACTCAACAATCACGCGGTCCTCTGGGAGGATCTTGATGTAGTGCTGACGCATCTTGCCTGAGATGTGTGCAAGGACCTTGTGACCGTTAGTTAGCTCTACACGGAACATAGCGTTCGGCAGGGCTTCAACTACTGTGCCTTCGATCTCGATGACACCGTCTTTGTTGGCCATAAACTCACTTATCTCTGCGACGTTTCGGCGCCACTTAGGCACGCAAAAAAGCTCTCAAATAAGAGTGATTTGCGTGTAAGAAACACCGAAGGTCAATCTTAGGCAAAAAACGCGGATATTGCCAATTAAATGTTGCGCGGATCAACCGGGACGATGCCGAAGGGCGCCAACTTGGCCGCTCCCCCGTCGCTAGCGGTTAAAACCCAGATACCTTTTTCGTGAACCGCGATGCTGTGCTCCCAGTGCGAGGCGTCGCTGCCGTCGCTCGAAGAGACTGTCCAGTCGTCATCTAGGACGTGTGTGCGGGCACTTCCGGCGGTAACCATCGGTTCGATGGCAATTACGAGGCCGGGAACAACGTGTGGGCCGGAAACCTTGGTTTTGTAGTTGAAAACCGGCGGATCTTCGTGCATCGAGCGGCCGATTCCGTGGCCGACGTATTCCTGCAGGATTCCGTAGCGACCCTGGCCGCGAATATGCTTCTCTACGGCCGCTCCGACCTCGTTGAGGCGCTTTGCGGTGGCTAGGGCGGCAATACCGGCCCAGAGCGACCCCTCGGTCACATCGCTTAGGGTTTGGCGGGCTTTGGCCACGGTTTCGTCGCCGCCGGGCACGATGAAAGTCATTGCGCTATCGCCGTTCCAGCCATCGGCGGTTTCGGCACCGCAGTCGATCGAGATGATATCGCCCGCCTGCAAGATTCGAGTCTTGCTCGGGATTCCGTGGACAACTTCGTCGTTGATGCTCGCGCAAATCGTGTGGAAATAGCCGGGAACCAGCTTGAAGTTTGAGTGGCCACCCATTTTGACGATGGTGGCTTCGGCGATTGCGTCGAGTTCTAGGGTCGAGACGCCCGGCCTGATCGCCGCCTTGATGGCAAGAAGTGCTGCCTCAGTGATTAGCCCGGCCTCAACCATGCGCACCATTTGGGCGGTGGTCTTAACTGTGTATTCTTGGCGCATTACTTGAGGGCGCTGAGAATGCGCTCGGTCACATCGGCAACGGCACCGAGTCCATCGACCTCACGAACCAAGTTGCGAGCCGAATAAACCTCGATCAGCGGAGCGGTCTGCTCTTCATAAACATCAAGGCGGTGGCGAATGACCTCTTCGGTGTCGTCTGCGCGACCCTGCTCGATTGCGCGGTTTAGGAGTCTTCGGACAACCTCGTCGGTGTCGGCGGTCAGCTGCACCACTGCGTCCAAGGCCTCACCCTGCTCGGCAAGAATGTGGTCGAGTTCGGTTACCTGGTCGGCGGTGCGTGGGTAGCCATCTAGCAAGAAGCCGTTCTTGGCGTCTTCTTGGCTAAGACGGTCGCGAACCAGCGCGTTGGTGAGGGTGTCTGGCACGTACTCGCCGCGGTCCATGAATGCCTTGGCTTGGCGTCCGAGTTCGGTTTCGTTTTTGACGTTGGCACGAAAGATATCGCCGGTCGAGATTGCTGGAATCCCAAACGCTTCTGCGAGACGAGCCGCCTGGGTTCCCTTGCCTGCACCTGGAGTGCCAATCAAGAGAAGGCGGGTCACTTCAGAAGGCCTTCGTAGTTACGCTGCTGCATCTGAGCGTTGATCTGCTTGACGGTCTCAAGACCGACACCAACGATAATCAAGATCGTGGTACCGCCGAACGGGAAGTTCTGGCTGGTGCCAAGCACACCGAAGGCGATCAGCGGAACAAGCGCTACGAGGCCGAGGTAGAACGCACCGGTGAAGGTGATTCGGCTCGAAACAAACTCGAGGAACTCGGTGGTTGGGCGACCGGCACGAATGCCAGGGATGAATCCGCCCGAAAGCTTCATGTTGTCGCTCACTTCTTCAGGGTTGAAGGTGATCGCTACGTAGAAGTAGGTGAAGCCGAAGATCATCAGGAAGTACAAGATCATGTAGAGCGGGTGATCGCCCTTGGTTAGGTATTCCGAAACCCAGGTGACCCACGCTGCAACTTTTTGGCCCTTGGCTGGCTGGTTGAACTGAGCAAGCAGCGCCGGTAGGTAAAGGAGGCTCGAGGCGAAGATAACTGGAACAACGCCGGCCATGTTGACCTTGATCGGAATGTAGGTGCTCTGGCCGCCGTATTCGCGTCTACCCACCATGCGCTTGGCATACTGAACCGGAATTCGACGCTGAGACTGCTCGACCAGAATTACCAAGCCGATGATCAAGATACCGACCAAGAGAACGCCGATCAGAACTTCAGGGCTCTTGGTCTGGGCGATCTGAGCTAGCGAGTTAGGGAAGCGCGAAGCGATCGAGGTGAAGATAAGCAGCGACATACCGTTACCGATACCGCGCTCGGTCACCAACTCACCAAGCCACATGATCAGACCGGTACCTGCGGTCATCGTGATGATGATCAGCAGGATAGCGGCCGGGTTGGTGGTGGTCAGAATTGGGTCGGTGCAAGAGCCAAGCAGGGCACCCGAGCGAGCCACAGCGATAAGCGTGGTCGACTGAAGGATTCCTAGACCGATGGTTAGGTAACGGGTGTACTGAGTTAGCTTGGCCTGGCCAGCCTGACCCTCTTTGTGAAGGGTTTCGAAGTGCGGGATAACCACGCGAAGCAACTGAGTAATGATCGACGCCGTGATGTAGGGCATGATGCCCAGAGCAAAGACCGAAAGCTGGAGGAGAGCGCCACCCGAGAATAGGTTTACAAGTTCGTAAATCTTGCTCGTCGATGCGTTAGACGTGCTCGCGGCCAAACATCTCTGCACGTTGCCAAAGTTGACGAACGGTGCAGGAATGAATGAGCCGAGACGGAAAATCGCGACGATGAGCAGGGTGAAAGCAAGCTTGTTGCGCAAGTCCGGGGTACGGAATGCACGAAGAACGGCGCTGAACAACTCTGCCTCCTGGCTTTTAGGACTATTCGGCGGCTGCTACTGAACCACCAGCGGCTTCGATCTTGGTCTTGGCAGAAGCCGAAACCTTGATGTCGCTGCTAACAGTCAGTTTAACCTTGATGTCGCCGGTGGCAAGAAGCTTTACAGCCTCGTTCTTACGAACTAGGCCCTTCTCGACTAGGCCGGTGACGGTGATGTCTCCACCCTTAGGGTAAAGAAGTTCTAGCTTCTCAAGGTTGACAACCTGGTACTCGACGCGAGCAGGGTTCTTGAAGCCGCGAAGCTTAGGGGTGCGCATTACGAGACGTACGCCACCACCCTCGAAGCCAGGACGAACCTGGTAACGAGCCTTAGTACCCTTGGTTCCACGACCCGAAGTCTTACCCTTCGAACCTTCACCACGACCAACGCGAGTGCGCTCCTTCTTCGAGCCATCGGCCGGACGAAGGTGGTGCAGCTTTAGAACGTTGCTCTTCTCTCGAGCAGGCTTTGCAGCCTTCTTGACAGCGGCAGGCTTTGCAGCAGGCTTAGCGGCAGCGGCCTTAGGGGCCTCTACCTTCTCAACCTTCTCGGCAGCTGGCTTAGCAGCAGCCTTGGCGGCAGGCTTAGCTGCAGCAGGCTTCTTTTCAGCAGCTGGCTTTGCAGCGGCCTTAGCAGCCGGTTTAGCGGCGGCAGGCTTCTTTGCGGCAGCAGGCTTAGCTGCTGCTGGCTTCTTTTCTTCAGCCATTAGTCGATCTCCTCAACCTTTACGAGGTGGGCAACCGTGTTAACCATGCCACGTACAACCAGGCTGTCGTCTTTGACGATGATGTCGCCAATACGCTTCAGTCCCAGGCTGCGAAGTGTTTCGCGCTGGTTCGGCTTGCCACCGATTTTGCTCTTGATTTGGGTTACCTTGAGACGCTTAGCCATTAGGCACCAGCCTTCTGCTGCTCACGAAGTAGACCAGCTGGGGCTACCTGCTCGATGGTTAGACCACGGCGGGCTGCAACTGCGGCTGGCTCTTCGAGCTGCTTCAGTGCTGCCACGGTTGCGTGGACGATGTTGATGGTGTTTGACGATCCGAGCGACTTGCTAAGCACGTCGTGGATGCCGGCACACTCAAGAACGGCGCGAACAGGACCACCGGCGATAACACCGGTACCGGCAGATGCTGGGCGAAGAAGAACAACGCCTGCTGCTGCTTCACCCTGAACTGGGTGCGGAATGGTGTTGCCAACGCGTGGAACGCGGAAGAAAGACTTCTTAGCCTCTTCGACGCCCTTGGCGATAGCCGCTGGAACTTCCTTGGCCTTGCCGTAGCCTACGCCGACCATGCCGTTGCCGTCTCCGACAACTACAAGTGCGGTGAAGCTGAAGCGACGACCACCCTGAACAACCTTCGAAACGCGGTTGATTGTGACAACGCGCTCTAGGAACTGGCTCTTGGTCTCTTCGCGTTCGCGACGGTCACCGCGAGGTGCACGGTCACGGCTGCCACGACGCTGCTCGCGCTCCGAAGCCTCAACGGTTTCGGTAACTGGTGCAACGACTGCAGCT
>CAIJJH010000194.1 GCA_903820955.1 uncultured Micrococcales bacterium | reverse complement strand
TTGCTATCCGCGAAGCAAAACCTCGGCAGCGGCGCGCGCCTGAGCCAAAGCCCAACCGGACTCGGAGGCCACGACAGTGACGTGACCCATCTTGCGACCCTTGCGGGCAGCCTTGCCGTAGGTGTGAATCTTGGCATGCGGGTGAAGTTGCATGACGTGCCGGTAGTGCGTGACGAAGTCGTTGGTTTCATCGACCCCGAGCAGATTTACCATCACGGCGCTCTCGTCGGTGAGGTCGGTCGAACCGAGCGGAAGGCCCGCGACCGCGCGCAAGTGCTGCTCGAACTGACTGGTGACCGAGCCTTCGATGCTGAAGTGGCCTGAGTTGTGAGGTCGCATGGCGAGCTCATTGATTAGTAGGCGGCCGTCGGTGGTTTCAAACATTTCGACCGCTAGAACGCCGGTGACTCCGAGACCTTCGGCGACTCCCCTGGCGATTTCGACTGCATACTCAAGGGTCTTAGGCGTGGCATTGGGTGCCGGTGCGATTACCTCGGCACAGACGCCGTCAACCTGGACGGTTTGCACTAGCGGCCACGAGCGAAACTCGCCGGTGCTGCTGCGAGCGCTCAACTGAGCCAGTTCGCGGGTGAACGAGACCTTTTCTTCGGCGAGAAGCGGGGCAAAGGCAAACCAGTCGTCGGCTTCTTCCACAGCACGAATCACGCGAACGCCCTTGCCGTCGTAACCACCGATCGGGGTCTTCAAAATGACTTCGCCGCCATTTGCGTCCAAGAATTCCTGTAATTCGGCAGGGCTGTTTATCTCGGCCCAAATCGGCATCGGAAGGTTCAGTTCAGCGAGCCTGCGACGCATGGCTAGCTTGTTTTGGGCAAAGGCGAGAGCCTTTGGCGAGGGGTGAATCTCGACCCCCTCGGCTACCAGGGTTTGCAAAATTTCGAGTGGCACATGCTCGTGATCGAAAGTAACTACGTCTACGGTCTTCGCAAAATCCCGTACCACCTGCAGTTGGTTGTAATCGCCGACCATGGTTGCCGCTATCGCCGCCGAGGATCCCTCGGTCTCGGCGAGCACGCACAAATCAAAACCGAGTGCTACAGCGGGTGGGACCATCATTCTGGCGAGTTGCCCGCCACCGATCACACCTATTTTCACCATGCTTCTATTTTGCCAGAGCATTCAGCTGCGCGGCGATCGCCTTCGGCTTCGGGTAACGCTTCAAAACCGCATTTTCTTGGTCGCGGACGGTCAAAACCACGCCACGCACTGCTCCACCGGTGATTTCTAGGACGTCGACAAATAGGACAGTGCGCTTCTTGCCGAACAGCCCGCGACGAATGATGAGTCGGTCTTGATAGATATCGGCGAAGGACCCGGCATAAGAAAGCGTCGGCAGGAGCCAGAGTATGAACAAGGCCGCGCCGAGCGAGCCGTAAAGCAGTTGCTCGAAGCTCGGGTCGAGTTGGCGGCCGATAAAGAAACCGTAGACCGCGCAGCAGCCTGCCAGAATCAGCGTTGGCCACCAAAGCACCACTAGGCGCGGGCGAAGTCGGTCGATTCTCTGCATTGGTTAATTGTGTCGCAGGTGGACGATGTCGCCGGCACCCACTGCGTAGAGAGTGTTTTCGCCAGGCACCGCGATGAGGAGTCGACCTGCCGAATCGATGTCGATGGCTTGGCCAACCACCTCGCTGTCGCCCGGCATGATCGCCCGCACATCCTGGCCGATTGTCGAGCAGAGTTCGATCGCAAGACCGCGCAAGCCCGCCTCCGGGTCGCCACCGGCGGCAACGAAAGACTTGTATAGGGGTACGAATTCGGCAAGGTATGCCTGCAACGCCTCGGGCAGGCTCACGGTCAAGCCTTCGAGGGCCATTGAGGTGGCATTCGGTATCGGCAGTTCGTCTTGTTGCTGCTCGAGATTCAGCCCGGCACCCACGATCACGGTTTGGCCATCGATCAGCTCGCTCAAGACGCCGCAGAGCTTGCGTTCGTTCACTAGGACGTCGTTTGGCCACTTGAGCGTAGCCGCAGCCCCTAGGCGCCTAACGGCTCGGGTCATGGCTGCACCGGCTAGCAGAGGCAGCCAGGCTAGAGAATCGGCGCTGGCCAGCTTTGGCTTCAGCAGAATCGACACCGAAAGCGAGGCTCCAACCGGCGAAGACCATTCGCGACCGGCTCTGCCCTTGCCCGCGGTTTGCGAACCGGCCACCAAAACGGTGAGGTCTTCGCCACCCTTAGCCGCGAGATCGACATTGGTTGAGCCAGTCACCTCAACGTAAGTCAGCGACGCCACCAGGGCTTGAGACGAAGAAAGATCCATGCTGGCTAGTTTAGGTTTCGAGCCGCCCGCGAGTAGTGTGTTATTCATGACTGACGCAAAACCTTCGCCAGATTTGAGCACTACCGCAGGCAAAATCGCAGACCTCCAGCACCGTTACCACGAGGCAGTTTTTGCCAGTGGCGAGGCGGCTATTGCCAAGCAGCACGCCCGAGGCAAGAAGACAGCCCGCGAGCGCATCGAGTTATTGCTAGACCCGGGTTCGTTTGTTGAGCTTGACGAGTTCGTTCGTCACCGCTCAACCGCCTTCGGCATGGAAAAAAACCGGCCATACGGCGACGCGGTCGTAACCGGAGTTGGAACAATCGGTGGCCGCCAGGTTGCTCTCTTCTCTCAAGACTTCACGATCTTCGGCGGTTCGCTGGGCGAGGCCGCCGGTAACAAGATCATCAAGGTGATGGACCTAGCCATCGCAACCGGCGTGCCGGTCATCGGAATCCTCGACTCGGGTGGCGCTCGCATCCAAGAGGGTGTTATCGCCCTCGGCAAGTACGGCGAAATCTTCAAGCGCAACACCATGGCCTCTGGCGTGATCCCGCAGATTTCGATAATCATGGGCCCAGCCGCCGGTGGCGCCGTTTACTCCCCCGCACTGACCGACTTCGTGATCATGGTTGACAAGACCTCGAACATGTTTGTGACCGGTCCAGACGTGATCAAGACCGTAACCGGCGAGGACGTCGGCATGGAGGAGCTCGGTGGAGCACTCGCCCACAACAAGACCTCCGGCGTTGCCCACTACCTTGCCAGCGACGAAGAGGACGCCCTCGACTACGCTCGCAACCTGCTCGGCTACCTCCCGAGCAACAACCTCTCCGAGCCAATCGCTTACGAGTCACACGGCGAGCTCGAGGTCACCGACGAAGATCGACTTCTCGACAAGGTCATCCCGGACTCACCGAACCAGCCATACGACATGCACACCGTCATCGAGTCGATCGTTGATCGAAACGAGTTCCTCGAGGTGCAGCCGCTATTCGCGCCAAACATCCTCATCGGCTTTGCTCGCGTAGACGGCCGCAGCGTCGGAATAATCGCGAACCAGCCTTCACAGATGGCCGGCACCTTGAACATCGATGCCGGTGAAAAGGCCGCTCGCTTCGTTCGTTTCTGCGACGCCTTCTCGATTCCGATCCTTACTTTGGTCGACGTCCCAGGTTATTTGCCCGGAGCAGACCAGGAGTGGGCCGGCGTTATTCGCCGCGGCGCCAAGTTGCTTTACGCATATGCAGAGGCAACCGTGCCGCTGGTAACCGTGATCACCCGCAAGGCCTACGGCGGCGCATACATCGTTATGGGCTCGAAGCAGCTCGGTGGCGACATCAACCTCGCCTGGCCGAGTGCCGAGATTGCGGTCATGGGTGGCCAGGGTGCCGTGAACATCCTGTTCCGCGACAAGATCAAGGAAGCCGAAGACTCAGGCGCCGACGTAGCCGCTGTTCGAGCCCAACTGGCAGCCGAATACACCTACAACGTAGCTTCTCCGTTCCTTGCTGCCGAACGCGGCGAACTCGACGGCATCATCGAGCCTTCGGCCACCCGAATCTCTGTGATCAAGGCTCTGCGCGCACTCAGAACCAAGCGCGCAACGCTGCCACCGAAGAAGCACGGAAACATTCCGCTGTAATGAGTGAAGACCTGCAGCACCTACTAAAGGTCGAGGCTGGAGCCCCGACCCCCGAAGAACTTGCGGCCGTGGTGGCCGTTCTGTCTGCTGCTTTGGCTGAGGCCGAACACCAGACATCGAAGGCAACCGGCCAGCCACGCTCAAGTTGGAACCGCGGTAGCTCAATTCTCCGCGTACAAGTAAACCCAGGCTTGGGTCAGTGGACCGCAAGCACCCGACCAGGATTGGATTAGCAATGTCGCGCAAGCCATCGGCAATAGATGAACTCTCAAACTCTTGGGTGGTGAAGCTCGCGCAGTTGAGCCCATCATTCGCAACCTACGCCGGTTTTGCCGGCGGTGAAGACCGCCTCGACGATCACTCGCCCGCAGCAGTCGCTCACTTTAACCAGTTGGAACGAGACCTTCTCGAGCAGCTAAAGGGAATGGAACCGGTTGACAAGATCGACGAGGTTTCAAAAGCCGCCCTCATGGCCAACCTTCAGCTCAGCCTAGACATTCACGAAACCGGCCTCTGGAAGCGTGACCTCGATGTTCTTGCCTCGCCGGCACAGGGAATCCGCGACATCTTCGACCTCACCCCGGTAGCCACCGTTAGCGACTGGGAGAACCTGAACAAGCGACTCCGTGCCGTTGAAGGTGCAGTCGACGGATACATCGAAACCCTACGAGTCGGAATCCGCGACAAAGAGACCCCCGCCATTCGCCAGGTCAACTGGGTGGTCAACGACCTAAACAACATCACCGGCGAAAACGGCTTCTTCACCAAGTTCGCCAAGGCCGAGGGTGTAGAGCTGCCAGCTGCGCTTCGCTCAGAACTGGTTGAGTCGAGCAAGGTTGCAACCGCTGCCTACGCGAAGCTTCAAAACTTCTTGCGCGAAGAGTTGGCACCCGTGGCAACCGAGGTCGACGCCATCGGCCGCGAGCGCTACACGCTTCTCAGCCAGCGCTTCCTAGGAGCCAAGGTTGACCTCGAAGAGACCCTGCAGTGGGGCATCGAAGAACTCGCGCGAGTCAAGGCCGAGCAGGAGGCAGTTGCCAACGAAATCAAACCGGGGGCAACGGTAGCCGAGGCCATCGAGGTCTTGAACAACGACCCGAGCCGCAAGCTGCACAGCACCGAAGAACTTCAAAAGTGGATGCAGCGCCTGAGCGACCAGGCGATCGAAGAACTCGGCAAGACCCACTTCGATATTCCCGAGAAGCTACGCACCCTAGAGTGCCGAATCGCGCCAACCAACTCGGGGGTCATCTACTACACCGGCCCAACCGACGACTTCAGCCGCCCTGGACGCATGTGGTGGTCAGTGCCGGCAGGCGTAACCGAATTCGACACCTGGCGTGAAACCACGACCGTCTACCACGAGGGCGTTCCGGGTCACCACCTGCAGGTGGCCACCCAGGTCTATAACCGCGAAGAACTGAACGACTGGCGCCGAATGGCTAACTGGTGCTCGGGGCACGGTGAAGGCTGGGCCCTGTATGCCGAACGCCTGATGCAAGACCTTGGTTTCTTGAACGACCCGGGCGACCGCCTGGGCATGCTCGACGGTCAGCGCATGCGCGCCGCTCGCGTGGTTCTCGACATCTCGGTTCACCTCGGCAAGCCTCGCCTAGACGGCACCGGCAAGTGGGACTTCGACTACGCGGTTGCCTTCATGAGCGAAAACGTAAACATGAGCCCAGAGTTCATCAACTTCGAAGTGCACCGTTACTTCGGCTGGCCAGGTCAGGCACCTAGCTACAAGATCGGTCAGCGCATCTGGGAGCAGATTCGCGACGAAGCCAAGGCCAAGGCTGGTGATGGTTGGGACATCAAGAAGTTCCACCGCGACGCCCTGAACCTCGGTGCGCTAGGTCTCGACACCCTGCGCCGCGCAATCCTGGGCTAGAACTTCCAGTCTGCGTTCGGAACCTTTGAACCGCGCTCGTAGGCGGTTATGCTCGCTTTCCAGCGGTTTGTGGTGGTGGCTCGAACAGCGACCTTGCCCGTCATTTGGTGGTTGATGACGTCCTCGATTTTGTGGTGAATTTCGTCTAGGTCGGCCTTTTCTAGACCGGCGAGTCCGCCTTCATCAATCAGATAAACCTCCACGCCACGAAGCCTTGCCAGGCGTGCGGCCTGACTGATGGATTTGGTAAGCAGGTCTCCGCCCATCACATCGTCGCTCAATTCGGACTCCAGCAGCAAAGCTTGTCGGCGATCTTCTTCAGATAATTTGCCCTTCTGCGCGATTACCTTGCGAAGCATTGTCTGGACGGTTGAAACAGATCTACTGAACATCTTCAACTGGGTGGCGCGCACCATTTCAGCTCGCGCTGCCGTAATTGTTACCTGAGCGACCTCTTCGGCTGACTTTTGAATTGCAGCCTGGGCTTGCCTCATTCCAAGGTTGCCGGCGTGACCGATTATGACCAACATGACCAAACCAATCCACCCGCTTAGCATGAGATTCTTGGGACCTTCCCACAGCATTATTTCAGCGGTCGCGATGAGGAACCCACCCCAAGCGAAATACAGTTGGCCACGCAGAGCCGTTGCCCCAAGCAAAACTCCTAAGGCTCCGATGTACCAGGTGGCATAGGTTCCGTAATTCTCGACAGGAACTTGAGGCTCAATCATTCTTGGTAAGAGGGTTGCAACTAAGAGGTTTGCCAAACCCTGCCAACTTGGAATATTGAGCTCTTTGAAACCCAGCACAGTGCCAGATAGGGCGAGCAAATAAAGACTCGCGGCAAAGATTCCCACCGACGGCGTCTGGTAAGTAGAAGACCAATACAGGGCCAAACCAACGTGCATTAAGCCCAGTAGATAGGCGGTGGTGGACATTTGCCAACGCGGGATGCGAATCATTTCTCAGCCTCCCATTCGAGGACAACCTTGGTTCCTTGACGCGGTTGCGAGTCGATGTGCACCCTGCCACCAACCGCTTCGACTTGCTTAAAAATGACAAATCTGAGCCCAAGCGAATGAGCTGGAACCTTGGATGGCCTGAATCCGATTCCAGTGTCGCTGATTACCAATTTCACACCGCGTCTGGTCGCCTTCATGTGAATCGCGCGGTTGGCCTTGGCGCCGGCATGCTGTAGCGAGTTATTGAGAGCCTGAACGGTAGCGTCTGATAAACCCGAAGCCACTTCACTCGGCAAGAAAGTGATGCCAGAACCACGAATTGAGAGGACGCAAGCGGGGTCGATTCTGGCAACAAGTCGTTCGAGCGTTTCAAACAGGGTCATAGTCGAGACAGCTTCGGGTTTAGGGTTCTTTGCTCCTTCGATTCGATCGAGGCTTTCTTTGCTAGCTTGCACAGCTCGCGAATAGTCGGTCGAATTTTTGGCTCTCGCAGCCAACTTCAGAGCATCAAAAATGCTTATGTAGAGAATTGAGTCGAGGCGGGTTTGCTCACGAATCCGAGTCTCCCTAGAGACCTCGGAAATTTGGACGGCGAGTGACTGTTCGGCCGTGTAGTCAGCCCGAATGGCAGCCCTTCGCAGCATCCAAACTAAGGTAGCGAGAACCGCGGGGAACAGAGTTGAATACACGCCATCGGTGATTGCACGGTCTAAGCCAACAGAGCCTCCCAGCGGCGAAAGTCGCATAAGCGCCCAACCCACAGGGACCAGCAAAATGTAGGCAATTGCCCAAATCCTTGGTGCAAACATTCCGACCGCGATACTGGCTGGGCCGATAGCTGTCCAGAACCACGGCGTCATCCCTGCTTCAAACACTTGACCCGTTTGCAAGCCCCAGGTCGCGAAAACGAATAGGCACGCCGCACCGTGAAGCAGGTATGGCCAACGAGAAGCTTTCAGAAACCAAAAGTTCACAAAGTTGAAAAGCTGAACCAAGACCAGAACCGAGGTCGCCAACCAAAACCAAGGCTGAACCAAGGAAAGGTGCTGTTCAAGTCCATGCCAGAACGTTTCACCGCCGGTCAAGATGGTGCCCGCAGAGAAGATTCGACCGGTTAGGCGATCTATCCTTCTTAGCGCGAAGGTGGTCCGAATCGTCGGGAGGGTCATTTTCTGACGAGGCTTGCCACAGCCTCTACGTGGTGTGTGTGCGGGAACAAGTCGAAGGCGCGAATACCGGCAAGTTCGTAGCCGGCTGCCAAGAATTGCTTCAGGTCTCGGGCCAGGGCAACTGGGTCGCAGGCAACATAAACCACGTGACGTGGCTCTAGCTTGAGGAGCTGGCCGACGACTTTGGCTCCGGCACCGGAGCGCGGAGGGTCAAGAATGATGGTGTCGGCAGTCTTCTCGGTGTTTAGGAACCGCTCAACCGGGGTGCAAATCGCCCGCGCCTTTGGCATGTCGGCGATGTTTAGTTTCGCGTCCTCGGTTGCCTGTTTGAAGGCCTCCACAGTGGTGACCCGAACGTCCTTGCCGAACTTCCCGG
>CAIJJH010000193.1 GCA_903820955.1 uncultured Micrococcales bacterium | reverse complement strand
CGGTGGCTTGGAGGCGCTCAGCTCGGCGGCCTGCCTCGGCCACCAGGGAGTCGTAATAGCCTTTGGCTTCGCCACGGATGTCTTCGGTTTCACGCTCAATCTCGGCTAAAACTCTCACCTTTTCGGCTTCGGCATCGGCAACTATTCGAAGTGCCTGGTCTTCGGCTGTGCTGAGAATCAGAGCGGCCCTGGCGCCAACCGAGGCGTAGTTAGGAGTTTCGGATTCGGCTAGTTTTTGCTGCAGTTCTTCGGCTACGGCCGTCTTTTCGCGCAGTTCTGCGATGAGTCCGGCGTTTTGCGTTGAGATCTGCAAAAGGTCTCTTCTAAGCACGCGAACGGCTTCGTCTACGACATCACGGTCGTAACCGCGGATCCCGGTTGGGAATTCGGCGTCCTGCGACAAAGGCGGGCTCCTAGGCTCTTGGATAGACTTGAAAGACAAGCCAAGTTTAGCCTGAATGGAATGCCATGCGCCTTTTGATTGCGATCGGTCTTTTCATGGTTTCGCTTACCCTCTTGATGCTTGGCGTGGCAGAGAGAACCGTTTGGGCGCCTCCCACCAGCTATAAATTGTCGGTCCAGTTTGAAACCGGAAACCCGTTCACGATCATTCCAAATTCCGTTTTGAGCTTGCACCCCGGCACCCCAGTTGTGACTTCGAGCGGACCTCGAAACGTGTTTATCGCAACCGGTCGTGAGAACGACATCATGGCTTGGGTTAGCGACACACCTCACACGCTCATCGAAGCAACGAAGACGGGTAACCGACTCTCAGCTAGTTCATTTACCGGCCCAGGTTCAAACTATTCGCCGATTGGGTCCGACCTCTGGCGCACCTCGGTTTCGGGGGAGCGAAAGGCCGTTCTTGCATCACCGTCCAAGCTTTCGGGTGCCGTAATAATCGCTTCTGATGGCTCGACCGCCGCACCTGGAATGGTTGACGTAGTTTGGCCAGTTCACTTTGACCTTTTTCCTTCGAACCTCTTGATCGGAATCGGTTTCGGTGTGCTGCTCCTGGCCCTGATCCTCAACTTGATCTCATACCGATCGCTACGCAAGCGCCGCGGCCCGAGCCGCAAGGTGCCTAAGGCTCCTCAAGGTCCAAGAATTCGACTAGGAAAGTCACCAAGGATGGCGCCTGCACGAGGACGCAGATCGGCACGAAAGGTCGTCTATGGTCTTTCTGCCGGCGCTCTAACCCTCGCGCTCCTGACCGGTTGCGCCCCTTCTCAAAATCAGCCTTCGGCAACTCCTACTCCAACGACGACGGTTGCCGACCCCCCTGTTGTGAATACCGCTCAGTTGGAGCGGATTCTTCAGCAGGTCGCAACCATCGTCGACGAGGGAGACGCGAAAAACGATGCCGGCAGGCTTGCCACCCGAGTTGCCGGGCCCGCTCTGGCTCAGCGAACCAGTTACTTCGCGATTAGAAAGCTGGATGCCAAGTTGGCGCCGCTACCCAAGATTGCTGGCAAACCCATCACCTTCATTCTCCCCGCTGCATCAACTATCTGGCCTCGAACGATCATGGCCATCACAGACGAAGCAGGAACCCCAAGCCCGCAAATGCTTGTGCTTCAGCAGGTTAACCCAAGGTCGCAATATCTTCTCTGGTACAACATCAGGTTGATGCAGGGTGCGAAAATTCCTTCGGTTCCAGTTAAGGAACTCGGCGCAGTCCCCGTCGACCCGGCCGCAAAGTTCGTCAAGGTTGCTCCGAATGAGCTTCCGAAGGTTTACGGCAAAATTATTGATGATGGTGTGGGCAGCGCATCCGGAGCCCTGTTCAATGTCGAGAATGACGAGTTCTACAAGCAGATTTCGGAGTCTCAGGCTTCTCAGGTCGCGTCTCTCAAGAACGGCAAGATAACTTTCACGCACACCCTAGGCTCGCCAAATGTCTTAAGCTTGGCAACCACCAAAAGCGGCGCCTTAGTCGCTGTGTCGATGATTGACGGCTACACGATCCGGCCAACCAAAAGAGGCTCGGCAATCACGGTAACCGGCATGGAGAAAACCTTGCTCGGTGCCACCGGGTCGCCCACCGGCATCGTTTCAAACTACTCGGACATGCTGCTGTTCTTTGTGCCTCAAAGCGGAACTTCGGCTCAGGTTCAACTGCTCGGAGTCACTCAGGGGCTTCTGAGCGTCAGGAGTCGCTAGTGGCGGGCATCGATCTCTCCTCGCTGATCAAGCCTGCAGAGGCCCAAGAACCGGTTGCGAACGTGACCGATCTCGTAATGGTCGGCGCCGAATCGAACATTCGCCAGATTATCGACCTCTCTGGGCACGTCCCCGTTCTAATTGAGTTTCACTCGACCGGGGCAAACTCGCTGGCCCAAAAGCTAGAGGCGAGCGTTCGCAGGCAAAACGGCAAAATAATTTTGGTTCGAATCGACGGTCAACTAAACCCGGATCTTGCCGCGGCGTTCAAGGTAGAGCAAGTTCCGGTGGTTCTGGCTCTGCTCAAGGGTCAACCGGTCCCGCTATTTGAAGGCGACATTGAAAGCGCCGAAGTCGAGAGATTCGTCGCTAAGTTGCTCGATGCCGCCGCATCCAATGGACTAAAGGGTTTTGTGACCATTGGCCAAGGCGCTCCGGTGAATCCGGTCATGGAGAAGGCATACGAGGCAATCGCAGCGGGTAACTTGGACGCCGCCAAAAAGATTTACTCCGAAGCCCTGGCCGAAAACCCTCGCGATATCGAATTCAACGCGGGTCTAGCTCAGGTCAACCTCATGATTCGCACCATCGACTTGCCGGGCTCTCTTCTCGAGGACCCAACCAGCCCGGTGAACGTTCGAGCAGACTTACTGGCAACCCTGGGCCAGTTCGAGGCTTGTTTCGCACTCCTGCTAGCCGAATTCGAGGTGTCCAAGAGCGACCAAATCAAGGCTCAATTGCTTGAGCTGTTTGAAGTCGCCGGGACCTCTACGCCCGAGGTAGTAACAGCTCGCAAGAGCCTGACCAATCTGCTCTACTGATTAGGCTGAGAGCGTGAGAGTTTACTTAGACCACGCAGCAACCTCGCCGCTTAGGCCAGAGGTACTAAACGCCTATACCGAGGCGCTACAGCTGGTCGGTAACCCGTCGGCCATTCATTCAGGTGGTCAAAGCTCTAGAGCGATTCTCGAAGGCGCACGTGAGCGCCTGGCCAAGGTTGCGCACTGCGATCGAAACGAAGTCATATTCACCTCAGGTGGCACAGAATCCAACAATCTCGCGATCAAGGGCCTTTTTGCTGAGCGAGCCGGAAACCTGATCATCACAACCGCCGCCGAGCACCACGCGGTATTAGACGCGGTGGAATACCTAGAGACTCAGGGAGCCGAGGTTCACTGGCTGAAACTGAACCGTGACGGTCAAATCGAAATGGACGAGCTCTCCAAAGTCTTAGAGGAGCGCTCAGCCGAAACCGCACTGATAGCGCTGATGTGGGTAAACAACGAGACCGGAATAGTTACGCCGATCCACGAGGTGACCGCGCTCGCCGCCAAGTACGGAGTGCCAGTTCACTCCGATGCCGTGGCAGCCTTCGGTCACATGCCAACCAACTTCGCAGAATCGGGGCTTGCCACCATGGCGCTCACCGGCCACAAGCTAGGTGGGCCAGTTGGCACTGGGGCACTAATCGTCTCGAGAGCCACCAAAGTCGTGCCACTACTGCACGGTGGGGGCCAAGAGCGTGGCTTCAGAGCCGGAACCATGGACGCCGCAGGTGCCCTAGCGCTAGCAGTGGCCGCAGAGACGCCACAACCCGATTACACGGGGTTAGAAGCGCTCGCCGTAAAACTAATCACGCCGCTCGGAAACCTCACTCGTGGCGCCTCACAGGGCATACCAAACATCCTCAACTTCACTTTCGAGGGCTGCCCGGGCGATTCCCTGCTATTTTTGCTCGACCAAGCCGAAATTGAGGTGTCAAACGGCTCGGCCTGCACGGCTGGAGTGGCGAGAGCCTCGCATGTGCTTCTGGCGATGGGATTTAGCGAAGCCGAGGCTTCGAGTGCGCTTCGAGTGTCATTTGGCCCGCAAACCACGGCCGAAGACGTAAAAGCGCTCGCCGAGGCACTGCCCAAGGTTGTCGCTACCGCGCGTAAAATTTAGTTATGAAGGTTCTTGCGGCAATGTCTGGTGGAGTTGACTCCGCCGTTGCCGCTGCCCGTGCGGTTGACGCCGGTCACGAGGTCGTCGGAGTTCACCTGGCCCTTTCGCGCAACGCCGGAACCCTCCGAACCGGCTCGCGCGGTTGCTGCACGATCGAAGACTCGATGGACGCCCAGCGCGTCTCAAACCTGCTCGGCATCAAATACTTCGTCTGGGACTTCAGCGACCGCTTCAAAGAAGACGTGGTGGACGAATTCATCGCCGAATATGAGGCCGGCCGCACGCCAAACCCCTGCATGCGCTGCAACGAGCGGATCAAGTTCGCCGCCCTGCTCGAAAAGGCTCTCTCTCTAGGCTTTGACGCCGTGGTCACCGGCCACTACGCAACGGTTTTGACTGGCGAAACCGGCGAACTCGAGCTTCACCGCAGCCCAGCGACCGCAAAAGACCAAAGCTATGTGCTCGGCGTTCTCACCGGAGCTGAACTCAAGCACGTCATGTTCCCGATCGGTGCCAGTGCATCGAAGGCTGATATTCGTGCCGAAGCGGCCGCCAGAGGCCTAGCCGTGGCTCAAAAGCCAGATTCCTACGACATCTGCTTTATCCCCGACGGCGACACCCAGGGTTGGCTCGAAGACAAGGTCGGCGCCAAGCCAGGCCTGATCAAAGACCGTGCCGGCAACGTGGTCGGCGAGCACGAGGGAACCCACGGCTTCACCGTTGGCCAGCGCAAGGGTTTGCGCCTAGGCCGCCCGGCACCAGACGGCCGCCCACGCTACGTTCTTGAGGTTCACCCTAAAGAAAACACGGTCATCGTCGGCTCTCAAAGTGCCCTTGCGGTAACCGAGCTTGCCGGAACTCGCTTCACCTGGTGCGGTGCCCAAAAGGCAAGCCCCGAGCAGTGGTTCGAAGCCGAGGTTCAGGTTCGCGCTCACGCCGAACCGGTTGCCTGCCTCGCCGCGGTGATCGATGGCGAATTCGTGACTCGAGTCAACGAGCCGATCATGGGGGTCGCACCCGGTCAGACGGCCGTCATCTACCTCGGCACTCGTGTCCTCGGCCAGTTCACCATAGATCGCACCGTCTCGGCCGTCTCGGTCGAAGAAGAGTTCGAGGCCGCGCTTTGAGCGAGCACGAATCAGCCGCCGCACGCGTCAACGAGCTAGTCGATCTGATCAACACTCACCGTCGCGCCTACTACGAGGGCAACACGGTTCTGATCGCCGACGCCGAATACGACGCTCTGCTGCAAGAACTCGAGTCGCTTGAAGCCAAATACCCAGAGCTTGTTACCGGCGACAGCCCCACCCAAACTGTGGGGGGTTCTGCCAACGTAGCTTTTTCACCGGTCACCCACCTAGAGCGCATGATGAGCCTCGACAACGCCTTCAGTGCCGAAGAACTAAGAGCCTGGGCCGCCAAGGTCGGTAATGTGAAGTTTCTCTGCGAACTCAAGATCGACGGCCTTGCCATCAACCTCCGCTACGAAAACGGAAACCTGGTCTCGGCAGCAACGCGCGGCGACGGGGTGGTCGGCGAAGACGTAACCGCGAACGTGCTTACCATCAAGAGCATCCCGCGAAAGCTAACTGGCGAGGGTATTCCGCCCGTGGTCGAGGTCCGCGGAGAAATCTTCTTCGGCTTAGCCGACTTTGCGAAGCTCAACGAAGCCCTAATCGCCGAGGGCAAGGCACCGTTCGCGAACCCGCGAAACTCGGCATCTGGCTCGCTTCGACAAAAAGACCCAAAGGTCACCGCCACCCGCCCGCTTCGCATGCTGGTTCACGGCGTCGGTGCCTGGCAAAACGCGCCATTGGCAAACCAGTCAGAGATTTACGGCCTTTTGGCCAGTTGGGGGCTGCCAACCTCGCCACGAGTTCGAGTGGTTGAAACCATCGACGAGGTAATCGCCTACATCGACGAATTCCAAGCGCAACGTCACAGCCTCGAGCACGAAATCGATGGCGTAGTAGTCAAAGTGGACTCGCTCTCAGAACAGCGCGAACTGGGTTTTACCTCGCGGGCTCCGCGCTGGGCAATCGCATACAAATACGCGCCGGAACAGGTGAACACCAAGCTGCTCGATATTCGGGTCAGTGTTGGTCGAACCGGCCGCGCGACTCCATACGCCGTGGTCGAGCCGATCAAGGTAGCCGGTTCGGTCATCGAGTTTGCAAC
The DNA here is from genome assembly GCA_903820955.1 of uncultured Micrococcales bacterium. Lineage (GTDB taxonomy): Bacteria > Actinomycetota > Actinomycetes > Actinomycetales > Microbacteriaceae > Rhodoluna. The sequence continues at coordinate 4,934 of CAIJJH010000193.1, read as the reverse complement.
CCTTCACAACCAGGACGTCGTCAAAGCCAAGGGCGTACTAATCGGTGACACGATCGTGATACGCAAGGCCGGCGATGTGATTCCCGAGATTCTCGGCCCCGTTATTGAGCTGCGCGACGGCACCGAACGTGCCTTCGTGATGCCGAAGAACTGCCCGGACTGCGGTGCTGAACTGCGCTCGATGGCCGAGGGCGACATCGACCTCCGCTGCCCGAACTCCGAGTCTTGCCCGGCGCAACTTCGCGAGCGCGTAGCCCACATCGGGTCTAGGGGAGTGCTCGACATCGAGGCGCTCGGCGAGGTTACCGCGGTAGAACTCTGCAAAGACCTACTGAAGTCGGAGTCCGAACTTTTTGCTCTGACCATGGATCAGTTGCTGAGCGTCGAATACTTCAAGAAGAAAGACGGCACACCTGCCGAGGTTTCGATCAAGCTGCTGAAAAACCTCGAGGACGCTAAGACCAGGCCGCTCTGGAGAATCTTGGTGGCGCTAAATATGCGTCACGTTGGCCCTGTTGCAGCCAGGTCTCTGGCCAATCACTTTGGTTCGGTTGAGGCGATTTTTGCCGCTACCGAAGCAGAACTCTCCGAGGTTGACGGAGTGGGTGCAATCCTTGCGCAGAGCCTCAAGGAGTGGATCCTTGTCGACTGGCACAAGAGAATCCTCGATCGCTGGACCGAATGCGGTGTTCAGGTCGCGACACCCAACTTTGAAAGCGCAATGCGAACAGATGGCGTGTTTTCAGGTAAGACGATTGTGGTTACCGGCAGTCTTGTCGAAATGACCCGCGAACAAGCCGAAGAAGCGGTTATCGAACGCGGCGGTAAGGCCTCGGGCTCGGTCTCTAAGAACACCAGCTTCGTGGTTGCCGGGCCGGGCGCGGGTAGCAAGCTTGCTAAGGCAGAATCACTCGGCGTAGAGGTAATCGACGAGGCCGAATTTATCAGCCGCCTAGGTTAGAGAAACTACTTCTCGCTCGCCGAGTTTTCGTCGGCAGCAACCATGCTTTCGGTCGACATGAGCGACTTCAGAGAGGTTAGGAACTCGTCGATTTCGCCGCGTTCTGCCTTCATTTTGGCTAGGCGCTCTTCGCTGTCGCGAATCGCGTTGTTTGCAAAAGTTTCTGCCTTGCGGCTGAGCATCTCGGCGCGACGACGCGACTGGTTGATGAGGTTGGTTGCGGTTCGCTGAGAATCTTCGAGCAGGGTGTTTGCCTGAATCTGACTCTCACGCGAAATGCGGTCGGCTTCGGTTAGGAGCTCAGAAGCACGGTTTGAGGCGTCGGTGAAGTTGGCGTTTGCTTCATCGGTGATCTGCTGAGCCTGAGCAACGGCGGCCTGATACATGCGCAGACCCTCTTGCTCGCCCTCGTCACGCTTGGTTTTGAGCTCTGCTTCGAGTTCGACGCGAGCCTGGGCGGTGCGCTGACTTAGTTCGGTGGCAAGTGCACGAGCTTCTTCGGTCTCGCGGTGAACCTGTGCGCGAAGTTCCGCGGCGTAACGCTCACCCTCCGACTTGATCGCGCCGGCTTCGCGCTGAGCGGTGCCGATCTTTTCAAGAGCCTCGGATTCACGGTTCTTTGCGGTGTTCAAGATCTCGGTGCTCAGGCGCTCGGCCTCAAGCTTGGCTTCGGCAAGCTTGGCTTCGGCCTCCTGAATTAGCTGGTCGGCTTTTTGCTGGGCCTTGCGAGTAACCTGCTCGGATTCGGCTTTGGCGGTTTCGCGCACACGAATGGCGTCCTGGCCGGCGTCCTGAATTAGCTTCTTGGCCTGCTCTTCGGCGAGGCGCAGGGTCTGCTCGAACTGGGCGCCTAGCTCTGCGTAGCCGGGGGAGGTCTTTTTGCGCTTGAGAGTCTCAACTTCGGCCTTGAGCTGCTCGGATTCGGCAGAGGCGGTGTAGTTGTAGTCACGGACGTGCTCGAGTTCGGCACGAAGTTCGGCTAGTACGCGATCGACTTCTTCGCGCTTGTAGCCGCGCATTTCTAGTGAAAAGTTCTCGTCTTCCAACGTTGCTCCTTGTTGGTGTGTTCGGATTTTTGTTACAGCCCCAAGCCTCAATCTTAGTGGTTTTCCCCCAAAATCATCAGGGGGGAACTATTTAGTTAGACTTGTTGCATTGCCTCTGTAACGCTTTAGGAAGCCCATTCATGTCTGAATTGACCCCCGATCTGGTTCGCCACTTGGCAAGCCTCGCACGCATCCAAGTCACCGATGCCGAGGTTGATCGGTTTGCCGAACAATTGAGCCTGATCGTCGAGTCGGTGGCTGCCGTAAACAACGCTGTTGCCGGCGACGTGCCCGCCACCAGCCACCCGATTCCGATGGCAAATGTTTTTCGAGAAGACGTAGTTGAACCTTCATTAACTCAAGAACAAGCACTTTCTGGTGCTCCAGACAGTGACCAAGGACGATTCCGCGTCGCCGCAATTTTGGACGAAGAGTAAAAATGAGCGAGCTAGTGAAAAGAAATGCCAGCGAGCTGGTCGAACTTCTTCAGTCCGGTGAGGTTACCTCGGTCGAACTCACCCAGGCTTTTCTCGACCGAATCGAGAAGCTGAACCCGCTGCTGAACTCGTTCCTCCACGTGAACACGAAAGAGGCACTCGCAACCGCTGCCGAGGTTGACCGAAAGCGTGCCGCTGGCGAAAAGTTGCCAAAGCTAGCCGGTCTGCCAATCGCGGTCAAAGACAACCTGACCACGACCGATGCGCCGACCACCGCTGGCTCGAAGATTCTCGAGGGCTGGATTCCCCAGTACGACGCAACCGTGGTCAAGCTTCTTCGTGAAGAAATGATGCCGATTCTCGGCAAGACCAACCTCGACGAATTCGCGATGGGTTCGTCAACGGAGTTTTCGGCATACGGCCCCAGCCGCAACCCATGGGACACCGACCGAATCCCAGGTGGCTCTGGCGGAGGCTCGTCCTCGGCAGTTGCCGGCTTCCTGGCTCCTCTAGCCATTGGCTCAGACACCGGTGGTTCGATCCGCTTTCCGGCGGCCGTCACTGGAACCGTTGGCGTAAAGCCGACCTACGGCGCAGTTTCGCGCTACGGCTTGATCGCCCTAGCCTCATCGCTCGACCAGATTGGCCCGGTTGCGCGCAATGTTCTAGATGCAGCGCTCCTGAGCGACGTCATCACCGGTTATGACAAGCACGACTCCACCTCACTGCCCGAGTCTCTGGGTTCGATGGTCGAGGCGGCCAAGAGCGGTTCGCTCAAGGGCGTCCGCGTTGGTGTGATCAAAGAACTGAGCGGCGAAGGCTTCCAGCCAGGCGTTAAAGCGCTATTCAACGAAAGCCTTGAGCTCATGGTGAAAGCCGGAGCCGAGATCGTCGAGGTTTCTTGCCCATCCTTCGAATACGCAATCGCCGCCTACTACCTGATTCTTCCTGCCGAAGCTTCTAGCAACCTAGCAAAGTTCGACAGCGTTCGCTTCGGTATGCGGGTTACCCCAGAGGGCAACCCAACCATCGAGCGAGTCATGGCAGCCACCCGCGAGGCCGGCTTCGGCCCAGAAGTCAAGCGCCGCATCATTCTCGGCACCTACGCCCTCTCGAGCGGCTACTACGACGCCTACTACGGCAGCGCACAAAAGGTTCGCACCCTAATTCAGCGCGACTTCGCCGCCGCGTTCGAGAAGGCCGACGTCCTGGTTTCGCCAACCGCGCCGACCACGGCGTTCAAGTTTGGCGAGAAGCTCGAAGACCCGCTTGCAATGTACCTGAACGACATCGCGACGATCCCTGCGAACCTGGCCGGGACCCCTGGTATCTCGATCCCTAACGGCTTGGCCAGCGAAGACGGGCTACCTTCGGGCATTCAGCTGCTGGCTCCGGCTCGTGAAGACAAACGCCTCTACGCAATCGGTGCCGCTCTCGAGGCTCTACAAGAAGGCGTCTGGGGCAAGCGAATGATTGATTTCGCTCCAGAGGTAAAGGCTGGTGCTTAATCGTGGCTAAAGCAGAACTTATGAACTACGAGTTGGCTCTCGAAAAGTTTGAGGTCGTAATCGGTCTCGAGGTTCACGTCGAACTCAACACCAACACCAAGATGTTTTGCGGCTGCCGCAACGACTTTGGCGACGAGCCAAACACCAACGTTTGCCCGATCTGCATCGGCCTGCCTGGCTCACTTCCTGCGGTAAACCGCAAGGCTGTTGAGTCGAGTATTGCGATTGGTTTGGCCCTCGGTTGCGAAATCGCGCCGAACGGTCGGTTCTCTCGCAAGAACTACTTTTACCCAGACCTTGCCAAGAACTTTCAGACCTCGCAGTACGACGAGCCGATCGCTTTCGAAGGAACCATCGACATCGAGGTTCCAAGCGGTGCGGTTTACACCGTTGACATCGAGCGTGCCCACATGGAGGAAGACGCCGGCAAACTGACTCACATCGGCGGCAACACCGGGCGCATTCAGGGAGCCGAATACTCGCTGGTTGACTACAACCGTGCCGGTGTTCCACTGGTCGAAATCGTCACCAAGCCTGTTTATGGCGCTGGCGCCGAGGCTCCTGAGCTAGCCGCAGCCTACGTGCGCAGCATCCGCGAGATTGTCAAGGCGCTGGGAGTCTCAGACGCCCGCATGGAGCGCGGTAACGTGCGTTGCGACGCAAACGTTTCGATTCGCCCTCACGGCCAAGAAAAGCTCGGCACTCGCACCGAAACCAAGAATGTCAACTCGCTTCGCTCAATCGAACGAACGGTTCGTTACGAGATCCAGCGTCAAGCTCACATCCTTGCAAACGGTGGCACAATCACTCAAGAAACCCGCCACTGGCACGAAGACCGCGGCATCACCTCGGCCGGTAGGCCTAAGTCTGACGCCGACGATTACCGCTATTTTCCTGAACCAGACCTGGTTCCGGTTCAGCCTTCCAAAGAGCTGATCGAACAGATTCGCGCTAGTCTGCCTGAGAAGCCAGCAGACCGCCG
>CAIJJH010000192.1 GCA_903820955.1 uncultured Micrococcales bacterium | reverse complement strand
TGATTGGCACATCTCTCAGGTTCTCTTCTAGAGTGGCAACAACCTTGAAGTCCGGGTTGTAGTCGTAGGTGATTACGCCGTCGAACAGGTCGAACATCTTGCTGTCGCTGTGACGTGGGCGAAGCACCATGTTGCCGCCTCGGCTGGCAATCTCAAGCGCGCCTCCGGTCATCGGAATCTGCATCTCGGCTCTTGGTTCGAGCGTCCAGGTTTGCTCCTCAGCGGAGCCCTCGTAGCCTTTGGCGTGAACGGTGTGGCCAATCGCCCACCACTCGCCAGTGACGTCGCCGAAGCTCTGTGGAGTCTCTGAGAGCCAGTGCATGCCGGTTACGGCTAGGAAGCCGGTCGGGTTTCTCCACTGCTTGTTGCGGGTTTCAACCCACTCTGCGAAGTCGTTCATTTTGCCTCCAATGGGCCGTAGGTTTCAACCGACACGATCTGACGGTTCTTTCCAGGTGCCTGCCTGGTCAGGTGGGCTACAACGAAGTGTCCTGGCTTAATTCCCCTCGCGTTTTCTAGCAGCGCCAGTTTTTCGAGCGGGTTGTATTTCGCGAGCTCTTCTAGGACGGTCGGTAGCGCCGGACGATGTGTGCACACGATTGTAGATCGGCCGTCCTGAATTAGTTTGTGGATCACCTTCAGCGTCAGCGAGGGAGTTTCTTTGTTACCCGACTCGGTGAGCGAATCCTTATATTCCACTGGAATGCCTCGGACCATCGCATACGGGGCAACCGTTGCCTTGCAGCGCTCCCACGGGCTCGAAACCACTCGCTTGGCTCCCCAGCAGGCGAGCAATATTTTGAGCGACTTCGCCTGCATTTTTCCTGCGGCAAGCAACGGGCGGGTATCTTCGCCCTTGGTCCAAGCAGACCTTGGGGTGGCTTTGCCGTGTCGAAGAACGATGAAGGGTTTGGTATCGAGCTGTTCCTGCGCATGTAGCAAGACCAACCTTTCGAGGAAGATTTTGTCGTGTTCGTATGTCAGCAGTAGGGCCGCTTCGTCGGGTGTAAGCCAATCGACCTTGGCTACTTCTTCGGAAGGTTTGAAACTTGAGGCTTTCAGAGCCCTCGAGGTGACCTTGGAGGCCCAGTAGTGGACCTCTTTTTCTTTACCATTTGGCAGGTTGTACTTCTGCACACCAAGGCTCATGCCCAGACGGATGCTGAGGCCGGTTTCTTCCAAAATTTCACGTACCGCGGTCTCAGGCAGCGTTTCGCCCGGGTCAACCTTGCCCTTGGGCCAACCCCAATCGTTGTACCTCGCGCGATGAATTACCGCTACGAGTAGGCGTCCTTTTTCTTCACGCCAGCAAAGCGCGCCGGCCGCATAAATTGTCATTTGTTAGCGGCCAACCTTACGTGCGGCGATGTCGCGCATGATCTCGTCTTGAACATCTTTCGGGGTCTTGTGACGAATCCAAATTCCATCGGCACCTAGGTGCCACGAGGACGCCTCGTCGCTCATGGCCAGGGCAAACATGCCGGCGAGGTCTTTCATGTGGTCGGGTTGCACGATTCGCACCAACGCCTCGACCCGTCGGTCAAGGTTTCGATGCATCATGTCTGCAGAGCCGATGAAGTACTCGGGGTCGCCGCCATTCGCAAAGCTAAAGACTCGAGAATGTTCGAGGTACCGACCGAGAACGCTCCGAACCTTGATGCTTTCGCTCAAACCCGGAACACCTGGTCTTAGCGCGCACATGCCTCGAACGAGAATCTCGACTTCGACCCCCGCTTGCCCGGCACGGTAAAGCCCATCGATGATTTGCTCGTCCACCAGTGAATTGATCTTGAGCGAAATTTTTGCTTCTTTGCCGGCTTCCTTATGAGAAATTTCACGCTCAATGCGATCAAACAGCCCCTGACGCACGCTACCTGGCGAAACCAGCAGCGACTTGAAGGTCGCATCCGGCGCATAACCCGAAAGTTGGTTGAACAGGCGAGTTAGGTCTTCGCCGACGCTTTCGCGAGCGGTAAGTAGGCCATAGTCCTCGTAGTAGCGTGCTGTTTTCGGGTTGTAGTTACCCGTGCCAATGTGGCAGTAGCGGCGAAGTTGGTTGCCCT
>CAIJJH010000191.1 GCA_903820955.1 uncultured Micrococcales bacterium | reverse complement strand
GTTGTCGTTGATGCGAAGTTGTTTAGGTCAGCGCTCGAAATCTTTACCCAGGTGTTTAGAAGTGCGGTTCTAGCACTGTTGACCGTGTTCATCGGCAGGAGGCCAGATGTCACCAGGTAGCCTCCGAGGCTATCGAAGTCTGAAAGATTGGCATAAACATCGCCGGCCTTTGAGCTGATTACATTGACGGTTGCGCCAAGCGGTTGGCCTCCCAGCTTTGCAGTCGCTTTTAGAGAAAGAAGTGCTCCGGCATCTGCGGTAAAAATGTCTAGGGTTCCGGTGCCAGTGATTTGGCTGCTTTGGATGTCCGCGCTAATTTCGAAGCTTGGGTGGGCGTCGCCGAAAACCGACGCAAGTGCTAGACCAACTACTGCTTCAGGGGTGTTGAAGGCGCTGTAGGCGAATGCGCCTCCGCCACCAACGAGGACCACGAGAGCGGCCGCCGTGGCGATCTTCACCTTGGCGCTGAGGCCGGCAATCTTGGCAAAGATGGACTTCTTTGTCGGTGCCGTCATTAGTTCATCTAGATTGAATTCGCTCAATTTTTCCCCCAAGATATGAAGTTTTAACAGGTTCTTCAAGGATAGGCGCTGGGGAATACAATTACAGAGGACTCCCCGTGCGGCGTCACCTCGGCTAACTCCCCCAGGATCGAAAGATAGCAAGGGTAACTGGGCTCTGACGGGTGTGCGGGGAGTCTTTTTATTAGCCTGAACTGTCGGTTGAGGAGACTAGGCTCTAAACGTGGTTACCGCTCTATATCGTCGTTATCGTCCCGAGAATTTTGCCGAACTTATCGGTCAAGCTCAGGTGACTGCGCCACTCATGGCCGCTCTGCGCTCGGATCGCGTGAACCACGCCTACCTGTTTTCTGGCCCTCGCGGTTGCGGCAAAACGACCTCGGCTCGCATCTTGGCTCGTTGCCTAAACTGCGCCGAAGGGCCTACCGACACCCCCTGCGGCAAGTGTGATTCATGTGTTGAACTTGCTCGCGACGGCGGCGGTTCGCTCGACGTAGTCGAGATCGACGCAGCCTCGCACAACGGTGTCGATGACGCCCGTGAACTTCGCGAAAGAGCCGGTTATGCGCCTGCCCGCGACCGCTACAAGATCTTCATTCTCGACGAGGCCCACATGGTTACTCCTCAGGGCTTTAACGCTTTATTGAAGATTGTTGAAGAGCCGCCTGCTCACGTGAAGTTTATTTTTGCTACCACCGAGCCAGACAAGGTGATCGCGACGATTCGTTCTCGCACTCACCACTACCCGTTCCGTCTCGTGCCACCGGCTCAGATGCTCGACTACCTCGAAGAGGTTTGTGTTTCAGAGAAGGTTGAGATTGCGCCTGGCGTAATGCCTCTCGTGGTTCGTTCCGGTGGCGGTTCGGTTCGTGACTCGCTTTCTCTGCTCGACCAGTTGATTGCTGGCTCTGAGGGCCGAGTCGAATACGACCGTGCTGTTGCTCTTCTTGGTTACACGCCTGAGTCCTTGCTCGACGAGGCTATCGACGCACTTGCGATTCGCGACTCGGCGTCGGCTTTTGGGGTTGTTGACAAGGTAATTCAGTCTGGTCAAGATCCTCGTCAGTTTGTTGAAGACGTCCTAGAGCGTTTGCGCGACATCATTCTTGTGGCATCGGTTGGCGCTGGTGCAAAGTCTGTGCTTCG
>CAIJJH010000190.1 GCA_903820955.1 uncultured Micrococcales bacterium | reverse complement strand
GACCACTGCATCGCTGCCCGCTAGCAATATTCGCTCGGGCAGGAAGGTCAGGTGAAATGGTCGCCACAATAGACGCACTAGGAACGGCAGGTTCGCGGGAGGTTTGGGATGTCGGTAATAAATCAGATCGTGAATCGTCAAAACCAATTTGAAGTTTCTCCCCAGACTGCCCATTGTTTGCATCGGTGAAAAAACTACCTTCGGATGATGTTTTCTAAGCCTTAGAGACGTCAGCGGTTCTAGCGCAGAGGTCGGTGAGTGGAGTTTGACCCACTTCGTACCACCCGGCAAACTCTCGAGCTGCGCCTCATCGCTGATGATTGCTGTCAGGTCGACCTGCCTGGCCAGAGCCGAATATAGGTTGGCCGAAAATCGACTGATTCCATCATGGATACCGGGGCGAATGTAGCGGGCATCGAAAAAGATCTCCGAGTGGTTCACTTTGACGCCTTCAGAAACTTGCGGATCTCGGTGACGGCGGCTTCGCTTGCCTCGTAATGAATCAGATGTCCGACTTTTGGAATCACGACGAGTTGGGCGTTTGGCAGTTTCGCAGACACCTCGGTCTGCTGTTTCACGCTCGTGATGTCGTCTTTTTCGCCAGCGATCATCAGGGTTCGGTTGAGGATTCTCGGTGCGTATTCCTCCACGCAGTGTTGGACCGAGGCGAGGTAGCTTTCGTACATCACGGCCTTCGAAGCATAGTTCTTCATGGTGGTGTGATGCTGTCGGTGAATCCAAGCGCGCAGAGCGCGATCGTGAGACTTGGACATCACCGAACTGACAAACTGCAAAATCGGCCAGCTGTCAACAAAGAATCGACTGCCGCGCTCTGGCAGTTTGCTCGTGAACCAAAAGAAGCCGGAGGTGAGTGTCGAGATAAACCTCCGCGGCCCCTGCAGGCTCGGTTTAGAAACCGGGTTGATCAGCACAACCTCTGCCATGTCGTTGGCCTGCGCAGCCGCGTGAGCGGCGACGATCATGGTGCCGAAGGAGTGACCGAGCACGGTGGGTTTGCTGGGCAGTTTCAGCCCGGCGATGAATTTACCCAAAAACGAAGAATAGGTTTCCAGGTCGTGAGGAGTTTTGGCGGGTTGCGACGCTCCGTAACCCGGAATGTCTGGCGCGATGCAGTCAAAGTCTTCGAGCTGCCCGATGATTGCGTGGAGGCCGTCGTGGGCCCCGCGGAAGCCGTGAACGAAGACTATGGTGCCGTTGGATTTTGATTTGGCCGGGTATGTCCAGTACGCAATCGAGGATCCGTCGATGACGATTTCGTTCCGCACACCTCGGGCTTGAGCCTTCGCAAATATTTGTGCTGGCAAAACTGACATGTTCACAGCCTAAACCGAGAAATATTTCGCTTCGGGGTGGTGCAAAATCATGGCGTCTGTCGACTGCTCCGGGTGAAGCTGCAGCTCTTCACTGAGAGTCACCCCGATCAGCTCGGGCTTTAGCAACTCGACCAGCTTTATGCGGTCCTCGAGGTTTGGGCAGGCCGGGTAGCCGAACGAGTAGCGTGCGCCGCGGTACTTGAGGTCGAACATTCCCTCGACCGAAAGTGGATCTTCGGAACTAAAGCCAAGCTCTTCGCGAACTCGCGTGTGCCAGAATTCGGCAAGCGCCTCGGTCAACTGAACCGAAAGCCCGTGCAGTTCGAGATAGTCGCGGTATTGGTTGGCCGCGTAAATCTCGTTCGCCGCCTCCGAGATGCGGTTACCCATGGTGACCAGTTGGAATGGCACGACGTCGATGATTCCAGACTGCTTCGAGTGCACGAAGTCGCTTAGGCACAGGTGCCGATCGCGTCTTTGACGCGGAAAACTGAACCGCAGTCGCTCGGTGTGATCCTCATTCAAAATGACCAGGTCGTCACCTTCGCTATAGGCCGGGAAGTAGCCGTAGACAACAGCGGCTTCGAGTAGGCCCTCGGTTTGAATCTTTTCTAGCCAGCGGCGAAGTCGCGGTCTACCCTCGGTCTCAACGAGTTCTTCGTAACTTGCGCCGTCCTCTGCGCGCGAAGGCTTGAGCCCCCACTGCCCCATGAATGTGGCACGTTCGTCAAGGAATGATGCGTAGTCGCGAAGCGGAATTCCCTTGATGACTCGACTACCCCAGAACGGTGGAGTCGGCACCCGGTTGTCGCTGGCGACGTCCGAGCGAGACGGCATCGACTCTGGCTCGGTGACCACGAGGCGGTTGTTGTTCTTAACCAGACGCTTTTTCAGTTCGGGTAATTCGACGTCCTCGCCACGCTGCTTTCGAACCAGCAGATCCATCAGCTTCAAACCTTCGAAAGCGTCTCTCGCGTAGCGCACTTCACCGTCGAAGATTTCGGCGAGGTCCTGCTCTACGAACGCGCGGGTCAGAGCAGCTCCCCCGAGAATGACAGGCCAGCGCTTGGCAACCCCGCGCAGGTTCATCTCTTCGAGGTTTTCGCGCATGATCAGGGTTGACTTCACCAGCAGGCCACTCATACCGATCACGTCAACGTTGTGCTCTTCGGCAGCCGTCAGAATTTCACTCACGGTTTTCTTGATACCTATGTTGACGGTGTCGAAGCCGTTGTTGCTCAGGAT
>CAIJJH010000189.1 GCA_903820955.1 uncultured Micrococcales bacterium | reverse complement strand
TCGATTTTGCCGACGATGGCACCATGAAGCTTGACCCGACCAACGTGAAGTCGGCTCGCATGGTAGACATCGATGCCCACGCCGGGTCTTCTCGAATCCCAATCCTGTTCTGCGGCCCACTGCTTCACCAGCTTGGCGAAGCCTTCATTCCAGACCTTGGTGGCTGCCACATCGGCGACCGCCCAATCGACTTTCACCTCGACGTGCTTCGCCACTTCGGTGCCGTGATCGAGAAGCAGCCGAATGGTATTCGGATGAGCGCTCCAGACGGTCTCAAGGGCGCCAAGGTCAGCCTGCCTTACCCGAGCGTTGGAGCGACCGAGCAGGTTTTGCTCACCTCGGTTCGCGCCGAGGGTCTAACCGAGCTTTCGGGTGCGGCGATTGAACCTGAAATCATGGACCTGATCGCGATCTTGCAAAAGATGGGCGCGATCATCTCGGTTGACACCGACCGAGTCATTCGCGTCGAAGGCGTCAAGTCGCTTACCGGCTTTAGCCACCGCGCGCTGTTTGACCGCAACGAGGCCGCGTCTTGGGCCGCTGCCGCACTGGCAACCCACGGCGACATCTTCGTTGGCGGAGCTCGTCAGCAAGAGATGATGGCGTTTCTAAACGTGTTCCGCAAGGTCGGTGGAGCTCTGGACATCGAAGAAGACGGCATTCGCTTCTACCACCCGGGCGGAGAGCTAAACCCGGTGGTAATCGAAACCGACGTTCACCCCGGGTTCATGACCGACTGGCAGCAGCCACTGGTTGTTGCACTTAGCCAAGCCAAGGGCTTGAGCATCATTCACGAGACCGTCTACGAGAACCGTTTCGGTTTCACCGAGGCACTAGTCGAAATGGGCGCGCAGATTCAGATCTACCGCGAATGCCTAGGTGGCACCCCCTGCCGCTTCGGTCAGCGCAACTACTACCACTCGGCCGTTATCTCTGGGCCAACCAAGCTCCAGGGTGCCGACATCCGGGTGCCAGACCTTCGCGGAGGGTTTAGCCACATGGTGGCAGCCCTCGCGGCCGAGGGCACCTCAAACGTTTCTAATGTTCAGCTAATCTCGCGAGGCTACGAGCATTTCTTGCAAAAGCTCGAAGACCTAGGCGCCGACTTTACCTACAGCGAGTAGTCATGGCCTCGCAAAAAAGAGCAAACCGCGAACTAAAAATGCCGGTGGTGAAAGCCGCCGACAGACCCTTTGGCATGCAATTGGTCGCTCGCGTCCTAGGCCTAGTCTTGCGCCTGCTGTTTTACGTAAAACTGGTCAAAGGCAAAGAGAACGTGCCGAAAACCGGCGCATACATTCTTGCTGGCAACCACGTAACCTACCTGGACGCCCTCGCGGTTGCCTACCTGACCTTCTTCAAGCTCAAGCGTGGCCCGCACTTTATGGCCAAGGGTCCGCTGTTCAACGTTCCGCTACTCGGTCCGATGTTGCGCGCCTGTGGCCAGATTCCGGTTTATCGAAACGGTCGCGTCAACGCCGAACCGATGGCCGCAGCCAAGCTCTACCTTGCCAAAGGACACGTCATCACGATCTTCCCCGAGGGCACGCTAACCCGCGACCCCGAGGGTTGGCCGATGAAGGGTCGCCCCGGTGCTATCCGGCTGGCTCTCGAGACCGGCGTCCCGGTTATTCCTCTGGGGCAGTGGGGAACCGAGGCAATCATGCCGACCTACGAAAAGAAGTTTCTGCCTCAGCCTTGGCACGCCTGCCGAATCATCATCGGCAAAGAGGTGAACCTCGACAAGTATCGCGGTCGCAAGTTGAGCAATCCCGAACTGCTCGAGGCGACCGACCTTGTGATGCAAGAGATCCTCAAGCTGACCGCCGAGGTTCGTGGCGAGAAGGCACCAAAACAGCTTTATGACCCGCGCGCTGAAGGGCAGAGCACCACGGGCAACTTCAAGAAGGAGTCCAAGCAATGAGCAAACTAGTAGTCATGGGAGCCGGCGCCTGGGGCACCACGTTCGCCAAGGTTTTAGCCGATGGCGGCAACGACGTCATGATCTGGGCAAGACGCGAGGACGTCGCCGACGAAATCAACAAGTCTCACCGCAACGGCGACTACCTGCCAGGAATTCGCTTGCCTCACAATCTCACCGCATCTACCGACCCAGCCGAGGTACTCGCGGGTGCCGATCAGGTTTACCTTGCCGTGCCCTCGCAAGCCCTGCGCGAAAATCTCGAAGTCTGGGGTTCGCATGTACCCGAGGAAGCGATCCTTGTCAGCTTGATGAAGGGTGTCGAAAAAGACACGGGCTTGCGCATGAGCGAGGTGCTGCGCGAACTGCTAAAAGTTCACGAAGACCAAATCGTTGTCGTCTCAGGCCCGAACCTGTCGCTCGAGATTGCCTCCGGTGAACCAGCCGCCTCGGTAGCCGCCTGCTCGAACCTCGACAACGCCCGTGAGGTAGCCACCGTCGCGAGCAACGAATACTTCACCACATTCACCAACAAGGACGTCGTGGGCACCGAATTCGGTGGAATCCTAAAAAACTTGATCGCCGTCGCGATTGGCATAGTCAACGGTGTCGGCTATGGCCAAAACACCAAGGCCTCGATCATGACCCGCGGGCTAGCCGAAATCTCAAGATTTGCAGTTGCCTACGGAGCAAAGAAGAAGACCATGGTTGGCCTCGCCGGCATGGGCGACCTAATCGCAACCTCAGAGTCGCCGCTCAGCCGCAACTTTAAGGCTGGCGAAATGCTCGGCAAGGGTTACACGCTCCGCGAAGTAAGCAAGCGCCTCAGCCAAACCGCCGAGGGGCTTTCGTCGGTTGCCCCGATCCTTGCCCTGGCGGCAGCCAAGGGCATCAACATGCCTATCGTCGAGCAGGTGAAGCTCGTCATGGATGGCGAGATGAACCCACGCGACATCGCCCCACACCTAACCCACGAAACCGACGAGCCCCAGGGCGAGTAATGGCCAAACTGCGCGTTGCCCTAGTCTTCGGAGGTCGCTCCTCCGAGCACGAGATTTCGTGCGTGACGGCCGGCGGCGTCCTAGGTGCTATCGACCGCGACAAGTTTGACGTAGTACCAATCGGAATCACCAAGGCAGGCATTTTCGTTCCAGCCGAGGACGACACGGAAAAGTGGGCACTGAACAAGAACGATCTACCAACCGTCGAGTTTGATGGCAAGACAGTCACCTGGCTACCGAACCGGATGATCGAGATCAACGGTGAATCGGCCGGCCACATCGACGTCGTCTTCCCCGTTTTGCACGGACCCTATGGCGAAGACGGCACGATCCAAGGCTTCTTCGAACTCCTTGACCTCCCTTACGTCGGCAACGGCGTCCTCGCCAGCGCAGCCGGCATGGACAAAGAGTTCACCAAGGCCCTGTTTGAGGCCGCAGGAGTGCCTGTGACGCCTCACGTGGTGATTCGCGAGTCTTCATGGATGCGCGACCCAGAAACCGCTCTCGAGGCAGTCAGAGCCTTGGGTGGCCTTCCGCTTTTCGTGAAGCCTGCCCGAGCCGGCTCGAGCGTTGGCGTGAGCAAAGTAAACGCCATGTCCGAATTTGGCGATGCAGTCGAAAAAGCATTCAACGAAGACAGCAAATTGGTTGTCGAACGCGCAGTGGTTGGTCGCGAAGTCGAAGTCGCCGTTCTCGAAGGGCGCAACGGCGGCGAAACCCGAGTAACCGTAGCCGGCGAAATCATCGTCAAGGGCCGCGAGTTCTACGACTTCGAAGCCAAATACATCGACGAAGACAGCGTCGACCTGGTGATTCCGGCAAGCCTCACGCCGGGCGAATTGCAAGAAATGAAGTCCATCGCCCGCAAGGCTTTTGCAGCTATAGGTGGCGAAGGCCTAAGCCGAGTCGACTTCTTCCTAACCAAAGACGGCTTCATCGTCAACGAGATCAACACAATGCCAGGCTTCACCAGGCTCAGCATGTTCCCAAGCCTCTGGCAGGCGAGCGGTATCGACTATAAGTCGCTTATCACGGAGCTAATCGAACTAGCGATTTAGAGACTTTGCACTAATTTCTTTGATTTTTTGTAATGAATTTGAAGTCCGCATTTCTGCAGAATTTACCTTTTTTATGAAACAATCCTTTTAGCAGGGGGATGCTCCTTCTGGCTGAAAGGAAAACATGAGTACTTCAAGTAAAGAAAACAAACTCGGACTTGCAGGTGGAATCATCGGTATCGCGCTTGCTGCGACTTCGTTTATTTTCTCTTGGTTCCTCGCGCCACTTTACGTAATCGGCACTGCGGTAGCGATTGTGCTTTCTTCAATCGGACTATCACGTTCGATGAAGTCTGGTTCGAAAAAGGCATTTGCCATTACCGGGCTAGCAACAGCAATTCCGACTTTTATTTGGACTCTTATTTGGAGCTTTGCCCTTATTGGGGCAGCAGCTTCAAGCTCCAACTAGATCTAACTAAGAAAGCCCCCGGCCTCTAGGCTGGGGGCT
>CAIJJH010000188.1 GCA_903820955.1 uncultured Micrococcales bacterium | reverse complement strand
TTCGCTCGGGTCAGGCGGGCTACTAATTGCCCTAGGTTTGGCCGCCGCCGGAGTCGGTCGAATCCTTTGTGAAGACCACGAGGTCGTCGGCGAGCACGACCTCGGCCCTCTCGGCTACCCGAGCATCGCCAAGTCTTCTAGGCGCATCGAGGCGGCCAACGGCCTGCTTCGAGAGCGCCCAGGTTCGAGCGAAATTCTAGACTTTGCCGCCCAAACGCCTGCCAAGCGCAGGCATCTTTTGAAGGTGCTCATCGGCCAACACGCTATTCACCCCGCCCGCTATCGCGAGCTCGTGGCGTCGAAGAAGCCCCACCTGCTGGTCAACTTCGAGAGCGAACGGGTTTCGATAAGCCCGAAAATCACTTCGAGCCCCTGCCTGGGCTGCCTTGAACTACACAAAACCGACGCCGACGCCGCGTGGCCGGCCATCGCCTCGCAGTTGCTCGGTCGAATCGACTATCTTCAAGACTCGCGAAGCGGATTATTTGCCGCGGCAATTGCGGTGGGTGAAATTCTGCGGGCAATCGATAGCCCAGAACAGGAAGCCGAGTTTCAAGGAGCGCGACTCGAAGTGGCTAGCGGACGCGTCGAGAACTGGAGCTGGAAGCGGCACGAAATGTGCGATTGCGGTTAGTTTGCACCCTGGAGTTGCGCAAAGAATCTGGACTGCTGGCCGGGCCGGTTCCAAGAAAGCCACAGCGAGGACTTTGCACGAGTGATGGCGACGTAGAACAGACGCCGTTCCTCGGCTAACTCCGCCTCGGTCTTTGCGTAGGTTATCGGCAGGTAACCCTCGCTCGCCCCGATCAGGTAAACCTCGCCCCACTCCAAGCCCTTGGCGGCGTGAATCGTCGACAGGGTCACCGCGCTTCGAAGTGGTTCGTGCTGCGAACGCTGACGCTCGTCTAATTCGTTGGCGAAATCACTGAGCGTCGAACCATCGGGCATCTCGTCGACAATCATGACTAGAGCGTTTAGGGACTCCCACTTGTCACGGCCTGCGCCTGCAGTTTCTGGTGCGGCTGCAGCCCAACCCAGCGACCGCATGATGTCGCTAACGGTTTGGAAAAGCGGTTTATCGGTCTGAACCGAGACCTCGGCTCGAACGGCACGGGTGGCTGCCTGAACTTCCTTGCGACTGAAAAAGCGTTCACCGCCGCGCACTTGAACGTCGATGCCGGCCTCGGCTAGCGCTGTTTCTAGGGCCTCCGACTGGCCATTTATGCGGTAGAGCACGGCGATTTCGTGTGGCTTGGCGCCCTGATCGATGCGACTCCGAACCTGCCTGGCAACCGCCTTGGCCTCTTCGGCCGGGTTCTCGAAGCCCTGTATGAGCGGTGCCCTGCCGACCTCGCCCATCGATTGAAGCGGCTCAACCCCTGCCTCGCCGCGGGTGAGGCGGTTGGCGTGCGCGATTATCTGGCCGGTAGAGCGGTAGTTGCGAGTGAGCTGAACCACTGTCGCGCCTTCGTATCGGCTCGAGAAGCGTCGCAAAAAGTCACTCGATGCGCCGGTGAACGAGTAAATGGTCTGGTTCGGGTCGCCAACCACGCAAAGATCACTGTGATCACCGAGCCAGGCGTCGAGAAGTGCGTGCTGCAGCGGGCTGATGTCCTGGTATTCATCGACCGTGTAAAACCGGTACTGCTGCTGAACGTGCGCGAGGGCCCGCGGTTCGGCCCGCAGAAGACCCAGAGTCAAAATGAGGACGTCTTCCCAGTCGAGCCGCTGCGCCTTAATCTTGGCGTCTTCGTAGGCGGCCTGAAGTTCGAGGTTTGCCCTCTTGCTAACGCCCGAAATCGGTGGGCGGGTTTCAAGTGCCGTCTCGTATTCGTCGAGACTCAGCATCGAATACTTACGCCACTCGATCTCGGCGGCGAGGTCGCGAATCGTGCCCGAGTCAAAGTGCAACTTTTGCGCCTCGGCCAGCTGAGCGATCAGTTTCGCTTTGGATTCGAGGATCCGCGGTGCCGGGACTCCCGCGTACTGCGGCCAAAAGAACTCGAGTTGGCTGAGAGCCGCGGCGTGAAAGGTTCGAACCGAAACCGCGGGAATACCTAGACCGCGAAGACGGGCTCGGAGCTCGCCAGCCGCTCGGTTGGTGTAGGTCAACGCCATGACCCGATTGGCCGAGTAGTAGCCCTTGGCGATCCCGTAGGCGATTCGATGCGTGACAGTTCGGGTCTTGCCAGTGCCGGCGCCGGCCAAGATACAGACCGGACCAACCAGTGCGGTTGCGGCCTCGCGCTGCTCGGGGTCTAGGGCTTCGAGAATCTTCTCGGCGTTCACTTGGCCTCCGAGGCCGAAACGATTTCGCTGCCGTACCAATGCTCGATTATCGAGCGGGCAATCGAGATGCGATTTGGCAGCAGTAGGCTATGCGCCTCGGCAGCTATCTCCTCGCGGGTGAACCAGCGGAGTTTCTCGATTTCGTCGCCATCGGGAGTGGTGCTTGCGCCAGTCACCCGGGCGGCAAAGCCCAGCATCAGTGAGTATGGAAAAGGCCAGGCCTGCGAGCCGAGGTAACTAGTCTCGGTGACCGTTACACCAGCCTCTTCAAACATCTCTCGAGAAACCGCGGCCTCTAGGCTTTCACCAGGCTCTACAAAACCGGCGAGAATCGACCAGCGGTTCTCCTCCCAAACACCCTGAGAGCCAAGCAGGATTCTGTCCTGTTCGTCTATGACTGCGACGATCACCGCCGGGTCGGTTCGCGGGTAGTGTTCGGTGTCGTCCTTGAAGCAACGCCTCACCCAACCGCCCGACTCGACCAGAGTTGGAGTGCCGCAGCGTGGGCAGTGTTGGTGAGTAGAGTGCCAGTTCGCGATTGCGAGGCCTTGAGTGAATAGTCCGGCGTCACGGTCGCTGAGGCCAGCGCCGGTCTTTCGTAGGTGGTGCCAATTCTTGGTATCGGGTTCGAGCTGGTTTGCCGCGTTTTCGCTGAGCACCGCCAAAACCACTGGGCCTATTTCGTCGCGACCAAGATAGACCCGATACTGCGCCGAGGGCACCGACTCAACGGGCAGCAGGCGCAGAGCTTGAGCGTCTAGTAACACCGCTCCCTGAAACATCGGTAAGACGCGGGTCGCGGGTTCCGACCAAAGCTCGTCAAAAAGTTCTGGCCTGGTTCGCGCCAAATAGTCTCGGTCAAGAGCAGCGCGAGCGAGCGGCAGGTCTAGTTGCACTGCTCCGCGAAACTGCATTCTTGCCTTCTACTGTCGTGGCGATACATGGAACCTGGCCTAAATGCTTCTAACCTAAATCCATGGGTAACTCCTTGATTTTAGCCTCACTCGCGACCGACGCCGTTTCCAATCTCGGCTTCCGCGACGTGAAAGAACTGACCAGCCAACAGGGCGGGTCAATTGACTCTGCGATGCTCACCGACGGCGACGGAAACCACTACGCCGTTCGAATGGGTTCGACCGATGCAGCCTCGCTAGAGCTAGCGACCGAAGTTGCGGCCCTCAAGTTGGTTGGCTCGTTAGGACTCCCATTCAAGGTGAGCAAGGTCGTTGGCGAAACTCGCGCAAGAGGTTTTCGCCCCGCTATAGTTTTTGACTTTGTCTACGGCAAACCGATAGATCTCGGACGCCTTGACGCCACCGGAACGCTAGTCGAGAGCATCGGAGCGACGATTGCCAAGATCCACGGCATCTCTTCCGAACTAGTCCAAGAGGCCGGGTTCCCAGAGTTTTCGGCTCAGGAAACCATTCGTCTTCGACTAAACCAGCTCGACCGATTGGCCGGCACCGGCAAGATTCCAAAGGCACTCCTTGATCGCTGGAGCGAGGCGCTAGAAAACGTCAACCTGTTCCGTTTCACCCCAACTGCGGTGCACTCAAACCTAAATTCGGTCAACGTGCTTGAACTCGATGGCCAAGTTAGCGGCGTGCTCGGTTGGCACGGCCTAAAAGTTGGCGACCCAGCCGAAGACTTCGCTTGGTTGGCGGCTCCCGGGGTCAATGAACTTATGGATGCCGCTAGGTTCGCCTACCTCTCGGCGCGAGAGACCACCGACCCTAACCTTGGCGCCCGCGCTCACCTGTACGACGAATTGACTCGTGGCAGTTGGCTTTTGCACGGCATCACCATTGGCGACGAGTCGATTGTCGCCGACGGAGTCGCAATGCTCGGTGGTCTAGCGGCCGAGGTCGAAGAAGGCATCGCACCGGTTTTGATCGCCGGCTCATTTGCCAGTTCGGGTGGCGGTTTTCTAGAAACGGCGGACGACGTCGAACCAGAGCTCGTGGTCGAGCAGGACACCCACATGACTTTCGTGGACGATAAAACCCGAGAAATCGAACTGCCAGAAAAGACCGACGACGAACTTTTTTAGTCTGAAACCTTGGCCAAAACCGCACTCCACATTTCTAGCA
>CAIJJH010000187.1 GCA_903820955.1 uncultured Micrococcales bacterium | reverse complement strand
GGTTGGAAGGCCGTTGCCACCAATATTTCTGACGTCGCCGCTATGGGAGCGCGTCCGACGTCCCTAGTTGTCGCTATCGCCGTTCCCGGCACGACACCAATCACTTTTCTCGAAGACTTTGCCGATGGCTTGAAGGCTGCTTGCGAACAGCTGGCTCCTGGTTGCGGAGTGGTTGGGGGAGACCTCGCTGCCAGCGACAAGGTTTTCATCTCGGTGACCGCCCACGGCGACCTCGAGGGCCGCGAGCCGATTCTTCGCTCGGGTGCTAAGGCCGGTGACGTTCTCGCGGTTGCTGGAACCCTTGGCCGAGCCGCTGCTGGCCTAGCTCTGCTGTTCTCGGGCGACAACGACGCAATCAGTGCCTACGATGCCCTGGTAGACGTTCAGAAGCGCCCAGAACCGCCTATTCCGGCTGGTGTTGGCCTGAACGCGACATCGATGCTCGACCTCTCAGACGGGCTCGCCAAGGATGCCGCTCGAATCGCGAAAGCCAGTGGCGTGAAGCTCGTCATCAACTCGAGTGATCTTCAGGGTTTTGAAGCAATGCTCGACGACGTTGCAATGCGTTTGGGGGTTAGCGCTCGCGATTGGGTTATCGGTGGGGGAGAAGACCACTCGCTGCTCGCGACCTTTGCGGCAGGTGTCGAGATCCCTCGAGCGTTCAAACCGATCGGTGTTGTCGCCGAGGGTTCGGGTGTTTATCTTGACGCAGAGCCGCTTTCCGACACGGGCTGGGACTCGATTACCGGGTAACTTGCATATTGCATACTAAGTATGTATATATTTTCTCATGAGTGTTAGAGCAAGCATCCTCGCGGTGCTCACCATGGGTGAGTGTCACGGTTACCAACTTCGCCAAGAGATCGAATCTCGAACAGGTGGCAGTTGGCAAATCAATATCGGTCAGATTTATTCGACCCTCGAGCGCTTGGAGCGCGACGGCTTAGTTGAGTCGGCTGGTTCCAACGAACAGGGGCAAACCCGCTACCGAGCCACGGCTACCGGTTCGGTTGAGGCGCAGTTGTGGTTGACATCGGCGATTGAGGCCAGCCCCGAGGCACGCAACGAGCTCGCGATGAAGCTTGCGTTGGCTGTGACGATTCCTGGTTGTGATGTCGAGAAACTGGTTCACGCCCAGAGAGTTCAAACCATGCGCACGCTTCAGGTGCTAACCGCAACCAAACGCGATGTCGACCAGAACGACCCGGCCGAACTGCCATGGCTTTTGGTTGCTGACCTCAACATCTTCAATTGCGAAGCCGAACTTCGTTGGCTTGAGCACATCGAGGGCACTCTCGCTCGAAGTGCTGCGAGAGGCCTTAACCCAAACCAGACACTTTCACAACCCGCAAAGCGCGGCCGACCAACCAAAACCAACTAAGGGGAATCATGAGCAAGGTGCTACTGGAACTAATCGATGTTCAAAAGACTTACGGAACCGGTGAAAACGAGGTTCACGCCCTTCGCGGCGCTAGCCTGCAGGTAAAGGCCGGCGAACTCGTTGCCATCATGGGTGCTTCTGGCTCGGGTAAGTCGACCTTGCTAACCATTGCCGGAGGTCTTGAGGTGCCCACCACGGGAGATGTTCGAGTTCTCGATAGCAGCCTGCCAACACTCAAACCGACTCAACTCGCAACGCTTCGACGCCAAACGATCGGTTACGTCTTTCAAGACTTCAATCTGATTCCCTCGCTCACAGTGATCGAAAACGTCGCCCTTCCACTCGAGTTAGACGGAATGAAAGTTCGGAAGGCTCGCAAGGCTGCATTGGACGCACTTGTAAGCATGGAGATCGGCGAGTTAGCCAATCGATTCCCAGACGAAATCTCCGGTGGTCAGAGACAGCGAGTGGCCATCGCTCGATCGTTTGTTGGCCCTCGTCAGGTTTTACTTGCCGACGAGCCGACCGGCGCACTCGACTCAAAGACTTCTGAAGCGGTTATTAGAGCACTTCGAAAGCGAATCGATGCCGGAATTGCAGGCGTCCTGGTCACCCACGATGCAAAGCTAGCCGCCTGGGCCGACCGAATCTTGGTAATCCGTGACGGACAGATCGTCGAAGAAATCAGCAACAACATCACCCCAGAGCAGTTCGGCGCATAACCGTGGGCAGAATTACACAAAATGCCATCGCTCTTCGAATCGCCCGCCGTTCGGTAAAGCGCAACCGCCTCCAGAGCTTCTTGATCGTGGCGATAATCGCTTTGCCTATGGCATTGGCCGGCTTCGCTCTCACCTTCGTCGAGAGCAAGCGAGCAACAGGACCCGAACTCGTAAAGTATCAACTCGGACTAGCCCAGGCGCGTTACCAAATTCAGGATCTCCCCAATGAGAAGCTTTACCAATTGCCTACCGATAGCTACCTATCGTTTGGCGACTATATCCCCGAAAATGTCGGCAAAACCTTTGTTGACATCAACAGAGCGCTGCCCGGTGTCGCACTCATTGAAATCAACCAGGGAATCGTCGATTTCAAGACGGCCACAGGGATTGGGAGTATCTCGATAGTCGAGGGGGATTCCTGGAACCCAGCTTTTCTGTCTCAGGGTCCGTCAGAAAGGGTCGAGGGGCATGTGCCAATCAACTCCGGCGAGGTTCTCGTGTCACCAGATGCTCTTGATCGCTTCGGTATAAAGCTCGGCGAAAAAGTTGCAACGGTTGGCGGGCAATCATTCAAGGTGGTCGGGGTACTTCGCGAAGCATCGCGAAGAATTAGCGAAGACGTCGTTTACTTCAAGAGCGGAGCGCTAGTTGGCTTCAAGCCGGCGCCGACAGATTCGTATTACTTTCAGGTTGCAGGAACTGCACCCAATTGGGCTCAAGTTCAGAAACTGAACAAACTGGGCATAGCCGTGGTGGCTCGCTCGGTTCTATTGAACCCACCTCCCCAAAGCGAGGTGAATCAAGGCCCCATGGCTGCGTCAATTGGAACCCTGATCGGGGTGCTCTTTCTCGCACCGCTCGTTCTTCTACCTGTCATAGTCCTCGCTGGTTCGGCTTTTGCCTTTGGTGCGCGCCGTCAAACACGAACACTCGCGGTGCTATCTTCGCTCGGTGCAAACACCAAACTACTTCGCAAGGTAACTCTTGCCTCAGGTGTCTGGCTCGGGCTCATCGGAGGTCTGGCCGGACTCTCGATCGGTGTCACGGGAGTGTTTTTCTTTGGCCCAAATCTGGCAGATGTCTGGTCGGGTGGTCGAAATTGGTTCAATTACCCTGGGTTCCACCTACCTACAGTAACTTTGGGGCTGGCACTTCTTGCCGCTGTCATATTGGGCGCGGTTACCAGTCTTGTTCCTGCCATTCGCGCCAGCAAAGTCGATGTCTTGGCAACTTTGCGCGGTAGTCGGGCAGAAGGCCAGGTTCGCATTCGCAGTGGTGTCGGTGCGCTTATCTTGTTGCTTGTCGGCGTTGGCGCAATAATCGCCTCGTTGCTTATTTTGCTCAGATCCGGCGGGCTAGTCGGCGACTACCAACTCAAGCAATTATTCCAAATTACTGGGGTGCTGCTAGGTCTAGGTGGCGCTGTGGTCACCATCATTTCGTTTATCGTCGGCACAGGCTGGATCTTAAAAGCAATTCGAAGGGTCATGTCTGGGTTTGGTAGCACTGCCAACTATGCGGGCAAAGATCTTCTCTACAACCGCAAGCGCTATTCACCGGTCATAGCTTCGGTGCTAACTGTCACTTTTGTAGCATCTTTCGTTGCATCGTTTTTCTACGGGCCAGCCAAGTCCGGTTTCGACAACTATAAGTACGAGTGGTTACCGGGGCAGGCAGGCCTCGAGTACGCCGTCTCTCCGACCGAGTTTGATCAGAGCGCCCCGACCTTGAAGGCGGTCTCGGCAGAAAACTTCTGGGCAGGCGTTCCGAAGCGTGACCGAGTGGACTCTGATCGCAAACTGATTATGTCTACCGACGCGTTTGACTCGGCCACGGTTATTGACACAACCGTTGATGTTGCTAACTCTGACGGTACGACAAACAGTGACAGCACAATTGCTCCTCAGTTTGACGTGCCAACGCCGTTTGTGGTTTACAACCCCGACAGAGCCTGCTACTACACCGGTTTGTCACCAAAATCCCAGGAGTGGCTGCAGTCTCATGTTTCCTCGATGACATCTAGCGACATGAAGGAGCCGGCTGGCTGCGTTGCGGTCGAGGACCCCAAGCGAACGATAGTCGTGGGTGATTCCAGAGAGCTCAACGCGATCCTCAAGGGTAAGAACCAGACCGCGCTTGACACGTTAGAAAACGGTGGCGTTGTGTTGTTCAACAAGCTCTATGACTACTCGGGTAAGGCCAAAGTCAGCTGGCTAAAGCCAAGCGATTACAGCTGGTCGGCGCATAATCTTGAAAACGCGACAAAGGTCGTCGCACTGAAATCTTATGTGGTCGAGAAAATCACCAGCAGTTCATTTCACTACAGCGCAATGATTAGTCGAAAAACTGCGGCTAACCTGGGTATCGAGGCGTACCCGATGTCGGTAGTGGCTAATTACAGCGGTGGCGTGCCCCAGGCGGCGACCGATCAGCTCAATGGCAGGAACATTTATCTTTCCTACGCAAACGGAACCGGTGTTCAGAACCCTGAGGACTTTGCCTGGATCGTCATATTGTTGGCTTCGCTATTCTCGATGGCATCAACCGGCATAGCGCTCGGTCTTTCACAGATTGAGGCTCGAACCGATAAACGAACACTTTCGGCTATTGGAGCACCAAGGTCCTTCAGGGTCCGACTCGTTTCGGGCCAAGCCTTCGCATTGACAATTACCGGTTCGTTACTAGGGGCTGGGACTGGTTTGATGCTGGGAGCGGCGATGTTAAACGGAATGGACTCTTCTCTGGCCCAGTTCCCGTGGGCCCAACTTGCGACACTTGTACTTGGCGTGCCGGTTGTTACCGCGATTGCTTTTTGGCTATTTACCCCGCGCTCGTTGAAATACGAAACGCGTCAGGCACTCGACTAGAGGTTTTGCAGCGAGCTGTTCAGCGTGACGCCAACTCCAGCGCGCGGGAGCACCTCTACGCGGCCGGTTACCGAGTTGCGGCGGAACAGTAGGTTCGGTAGACCGCTGAGTTCGAGTGCCTTTACCGCGCGTTCGGGTTGGTCGTCGATGATCGTGACCTTGGTGCCTGCGGTGATGTAGAGGCCGGCTTCGACAACCGAGTCGTCGCCGATCGAGATACCGACGCCAGAGTTGGCACCGAGCAGGGCGCGTTCGCCGATTCGCACGCGTTCGCGTCCGCCGCCAGAGAGTGTGCCCATGATCGATGCGCCGCCACCGATGTCTGAGCCTTCGCCCACGATCACGCCCTGAGAGATTCGGCCTTCGACCATTGCGGTGCCGAGGGTGCCGGCGTTGAAGTTGATGAAGCC
>CAIJJH010000186.1 GCA_903820955.1 uncultured Micrococcales bacterium | reverse complement strand
AACGTTCTCTAGAGCTCGCCCGTAGCGTTGACAATTCCACCCTGAGCCCAACCTTTCGGGTGAATTTGGCCATCGCCACCTCGGGTGCGCGGCTAGATCTTGGTCAAAACGACCTAGCTCTTGCCGAACTTGAGATCAAAGAGCTCGATTCGAGCCGGGTGTTCGAGTATTCGCCACCACTTTTCTGGGCTTACGCCGACACCCTCGAAGCACTCGGTCGCGAAACCGAAGCCAAGAAGTGGTCTGCGCTTGCCGAGCGCGCCGAAAAGGCCGTTTCGCCAGAGGCCACCGGTGAAGACGAAGAGCTTTCAATAATCGAAGAAATAGTTATTCCGTCGATGAAGGACTGGAAAGCTCGTGACTAGTTTCGTTGATGATTTTGACGTGATCCTTGCCGATCTTGACGGTGTGGTCTACGAGGGCACACTGGCTATTGCCGGTGCCGTCGATGCCGTAAAGCGGCTACAGGCTAGTAATCGCCTGTGTTTTGTCACCAACAACTCCTCGCGAAAGCCCGAGGCAATCGTCGCCCAGCTAGCAGGTTTCGGGGTTACCGCAAGCCCTAACGATGTCGTCAGCTCCGGTCAAACCGGCGTCGAGTTGCTAGCAACCCTGATCGAACCCGGCTCCAAGGTTTTGGTGGTCGGAGGCGAAGGTTTGCGTTTTTACACCGCCGAGGCAGGATTCACTGTGGTTGATTCTGCCGACGATAAGCCAGCAGCCGTGATTCAAGGTTTCGCGCCAGATGTCTCTTGGCGCAACCTGGCCGAGGCCTCTTACGCGATCCAAAACGGTGCCAAGTGGGTAGCCACCAACCAAGACTGGACCCTTCCGCAGGAACGCGGAATGGCACCGGGCAACGGAACTCTGGTTTCGGCCGTGCACACCGCGGTCGGTCAGCTTCCTTTGGTTGCCGGCAAGCCGGAAACCGCGATTTTCGAAACCGCCGTCAAGCGATTTGATGCCAAGCGTCCACTATTTATCGGCGACCGAATCGACACCGACATCATCGGTTCGAATCGCGCAGGTATTCCGAGCGTCCTCGTTCTCACCGGCGTTTCGAGGGCCAAGGACGCCCTCGGTGCCAAGACGGGGGAGCGACCAACCTACATTCTCGAATCGCTCACCGAACTCTTTGACAAGTACGTCGAACCAAAGCAAACCAAGCGCGGTTACAAACTTCGCAAGGCCGAGGTTGAGCTACTTGGCAACCGCGTCGTCGTGGTTTCTGGTGATCCAAAGTCGGTTGATGCACTGCGTTGCGCCTGCCGAGTTATCTGGAACTCGGGTCTTGCGATTTATGCCTTGGACGTCGACCCACAACTATACGAATAGGCTTAAAGCATGTCTTCAGATGAACTTTTAGAACAGGTTAAGCGCGAGTTGGCGCGGATTGCAGAGCTTCCCGTTGGCGAGCAAACCGCCGCATATGCGGCTTTGCACGCTCTACTCGAGCAAGCGCTAGACGGCGACAGTTGACCAGAATCGACGTCGCGCTCGTCGAGCGGGGTCTTGCCAGAAGTCGAAACCAAGGCGCTGCCCTAGTCGAGGCCGGGCGGGTTCTAATCAATGGGCGAGCCGCTCGAAAGGCCTCTCAGGACGTCCTAGACGAGTCGACGATCAAGGTTCTCGACGCCCTCGACTATGTTTCTAGAGCCGGCCACAAGTTGGCAACCGCTCTTGACCAATTTGGCGCGCTAGAAGTCACCGGTAAGACCGCTTTGGATGTTGGCGCATCGACCGGCGGTTTCACCGACGTCCTGCTTCGTAGGGGAATAGCCAGAGTCGTCGCAATCGACGTTGGCCACGAGCAGATGGTTCCCGAATTGGCCGAAAACTCTAGGGTTACCTCGATCGAGGGCTTCAATGCGCGCGAACTCACCCCTGAAACCCTGGGCGCTCGGATCGGCGATGTTCCCGAATTCGAAATCGTCGTCGCCGACCTCAGTTTCATCTCGCTCACGCTCGTCCTAGATGCAGTTTTTACAGTCGCCCCGAAAGCCGACTACGTTCTGCTGGTTAAGCCGCAGTTTGAGGTGGGCAAAAAGTCGCTGACTGCCAAGGGCATCGTCACCGACCACCGCCTGCGTGCCGAATCGGTGATGCAGGTTCTCGAGCATGCCAGCAAACTTGGCCTGGGCGTTCACGAGGTGGTTCGAAGCGAGCTCCCCGGCACTCATGGCAACATTGAGTATGTTCTGTGGATGAGTGCGCGAAGCACCAGTTATCCGTCAGAATGGTCTGAAAGAGTCGAAACACTAGCGAGGGAGGGTCGATGAGAAACGTTCTTGTCGTAACTCACACTGGACGCGCCGATGCCCTAGCTGCCGCCCAGGAGGTTTGTTCCGCCCTAATTTCGGCTGGTTTGACCCCGGTGATGACCAAAATTGAACTCGAAGATCATCGCCGATTCTCCGGAGATCAGGTGGCTCCGAACCATTCTCTAGATGGCATCAAGGTTCTAGACGAGGACGTAGCCGCCGAAGACGTCGAGTTGGCCATGGTTCTAGGCGGCGACGGCACAATTCTTAAGGCAGCCGAAATCGTTCGCGACGCACAAACTCCGCTTCTCGGCATAAACCTCGGGCACGTCGGCTTCCTGGCCGAGAGCGAGCGCGATGGATTGACCGATGCCGTACGTCGGGTTGTCGAGCGCGACTACGTGGTGAAGCAGCGTCTGGCTCTAGACGTAACAGTTTTTGTCGAAGGCAAAGAGGCCTTCAAGACCTGGGCACTCAACGAGGCTGCGATCGAGAAAAACTCTCGCGAAAAGATGCTCGAGGTGGTTCTAGAAATCGACCGGCGTCCACTATCTTCCTTCGGATGCGACGGTGTCGTGGTTGCAACCCCAACGGGCTCGACCGCCTACTCGTTCTCGGCTGGGGGCCCAGTGGTTTGGCCTTCGGTCGAGGCGCTGCTGGTTGTTCCGCTAAGCGCGCACGCGCTATTCGCTAGGCCACTCGTGGTTAGCCCAAAGTCGATGATCGCGGTCGAAATAATGGAACGAAGTGCCGGATCCGGCGTGCTTTGGTGCGACGGCCGGCGAACCTGGGAGCTACCTCCCGGCGCTCGCGTCGAGATCAAGCGTTCGACGTTTCCGGTGCGCCTAGCTAGGTTCCGCCAAGGTGTTTTTACCGACCGTTTGGTTCGCAAGTTTTCTCTTCCGGTCGTGGGTTGGCGAGGCCACGAGGGTGGCGAACAGAGTTGATTGAAGAAATCTTCATTCGCGACCTTGGAGTGATTCGCGAGGCGCGACTCCAGTTCGACAAGGGTTTGACAGTTATATCGGGCGAAACCGGCGCGGGTAAAACCATGGTGCTTTCGGCCTTAGGGCTGTTACTCGGCGAAAGAGCTGACTCGACGGCTATTCGTCAGGGCTGCCAGGAGGCCTTCGTCGAGGGTCGTTGGTTGCTCGACACCGACTCTCTAGTGGTGAACAAGGTTGCCGAGGCTGGTGGTGTTGTTTCGGCCGACGAACTTATTTTGAACCGATCGGTCTCGAGCGAGGGGCGTTCGCGAGCCGCGGTTTCTGGGCGTGCGGTGCCGGTTTCTTTGCTCAGCGAAATTTCGGACCTCCTTGTCGTAGTCCACGGCCAAAGCGATCAGATTCGCCTAAAGAGCACAATCGCTCAACGTGAAGCCATTGACCAGTTCGGTGGAATCGACCTCGCTATCAAGGTAGGTGCCTACCGGCAAACCTTTTTCTTATGGAAGGCGGCTCTCGAGCGCCTTGACAAGCTAAGGGCAAACGTTGCCACTCGCGAGGCCGAGGCGGCCGCCCTGCGTATCGCCGTCGAGGAATTCGAGCGAATCAACCCACAGCCGGGCGAACTCGACGAGATCATTTCCAAGGCGGCCAGGCTTACCCACACCGAAGAACTCAGACAAGCCGTTGCTAAGGCGCACGAAGCGCTGTCTAGCGAGGGAGATTCCCCGGACTCGGTCGGCTTGGCCGGCATTGCTCGTCGCGCACTCGAAACGGTAGCGGAGCACGACCCAACTCTTGCCGAACAGGTTGCTAACCTCCAGCGCATCGGTTACGAACTGGTCGATGCCGCAGCTTCTTTGTCTGGCTATCTGGAATCACTCGAGGGTGGTT
>CAIJJH010000185.1 GCA_903820955.1 uncultured Micrococcales bacterium | reverse complement strand
ATTCTTGTTATTCACGAAGACCAGCCAGATGTTGTCTTGGCCGCTCGCCGAAACGCTCCTTTGGTTATCGGTTTGGGCGATGGCGAAAACTTCTTGGGTTCAGACGTTGCCGCTTTCGTTGAGTTCACCAAGCGCGCCGTTTCGGTTGGTCAGGACGAGATCGTCGTTCTAAAGGCTGATTCGGTTGAGGTTTACGGCTTCGACGGTAAGCCGGCTACTTTCGAAGAATTCTCGGTTGACTGGGACGCCTCGGCGGCTTCGAAGGGTGGTTGGTCTTCGTTCATGGCGAAGGAAATCGCCGACCAGCCTCAGGCGGTTGGTGACACCCTGATGGGTCGCTTGGACGCCGATGGCTTGGTCACTTTGGCCGAGATGGACAACCTCTCCCATGACGACATCCGCGCAATTGATCGAATCATCATCGTTGCTTGCGGCACTGCTTCTTATGCGGGCGACATCGCGAAGTATGGCATCGAGAAGTGGTCGCGAATTCCGGTCCAGGTTGAGCTTTCGCACGAGTTCCGCTACCGCAGCCCGATCGTTACGCCAAACACTTTGGTTGTCGCGATTTCTCAGTCTGGTGAGACCATGGACACCCTGATGGCCACCCGTTATGCCAAGGAGCTTGGCGCAAAGGTTTTGGCTATCTGCAACACTCAGGGCGCAACTTTGGCACGTGAGTCTGACGCAGTGATTTACACCCACGCCGGCCCTGAGGTTGCCGTGGCATCGACCAAGGCTTTGACAGCGCAGATCACCGCGGGTTACCTGCTCGGGCTTTTCTTGGGGCAGGTGCGCGGGGTTGTGCCAGCTGCTGAGCTGAATGCCCTCGGAACAGACCTGATGAAGATGCCTAAGCGCGTTGCCGAGGTTCTTGAGAATCTTGACCAGGCTTCTGACTTGGGTTCTGCGATGGCCAACGCCAAGTCGATCTTGTTCCTGGGCCGAAACGTCGGGTTCCCGGTTGCCATGGAGGGCGCTCTAAAACTTAAGGAGCTCGCCTACATTCACGCCGAAGGCTTTGCCGCCGGTGAGTTGAAGCACGGGCCGATCGCTCTGATTGAAGAAGGTCAGCCGGTTATCGTGATCGTGCCATCGCCTCGCGATGCCGATTCACTGCAGCAAAAGGTGATCTCGAATATTCAGGAGATTCGCGCTCGCGGTGCTCGGGTTATCGCGATTGCCGAAGAGGGCGATCCAACCGTTGCCGACTACGCCGAGCACGTCATCTTCGTGCCGCAGAGCGACCCAATGTTTGCCGCAATTCTGACCGTTATTCCACTGCAGGCTTTTGCTCTGGCACTCTCGACGGCTAAGGGGCTCGACGTTGACCAGCCGCGCAACCTTGCCAAGTCGGTGACGGTCGAGTAGATCATGATCATGGGCGTCGGCGTTGACCTGGTCGATCTGGCCAGGTTTGAGCGCGCAATCGCCAAGACACCCGAGCTGGTTTCGAAGATCTTCGCCGAGTCTGAGCGCGAGGGTTCGGTTGAATCACTCGCCGGACGCTTTGCCGCCAAGGAGGCTCTTATAAAGGCCGTTGGGGATCCGTCCGGATTGAAATGGCATGAGGTTGTTGTCTCCAAGGACGCGCTGGGCAAGCCTTCGATTGCCACCTCCGGATCGACCGCTTCCTTCGTTTCGGGTCGCGGAATCAACTCTCTGCACCTTTCGATAAGTCACGACGCCGGTTCGGCGATAGCTTTTGTGGTGGCCGAGTCATGAGAACGCTGACCATCGACCTCGACGCAATCGTTCACAACTACAAGACGATGCTGGCCCGCACCGAGGCTGCGGTGTTGCCGGTGATCAAGGCAAACGCCTACGGCCACGGAATGGTTGAGGTTGCCAAGGCTCTCGAAGCTGCCGGTTGCGGTGGTTTTGCGGTTGCCGATGTTTCCGAGGGTTTGCTTTTGCGCGAGGCCGGAGTCAAAGCGGCCGTGTTGGCATGGTTGCACGACCCAGAAGACGATTTTGTCGCAGCGGTTGCCAACGACATCGATTTGGGTATTGCCAATGTGTCTCAGTTGGCCAAGGCTTTGGCCGCCGCCGAGGTTAGTGGCGAGACTGCTCACGTTCACCTCAAGATCGACACCGGCCTTGGCCGCAACGGTTCAACGATTGACGAGTGGCCTGCGCTACTTGAGGCAACCAAGAATGCCGTCGAAACCGGCAAGGTTTCGGTTATCGGAATCTTCAGTCACCTGAGTTCAACCGGTGAAGCCGAAGACCTGCGCCAGGTCGAGCTTTTCAAGGCAGCCTTGGCCGTTGCCGAAGGAATGGGCATCGATTACGAGTTCGCTCACCTGACCGCGAGCGACGGCAGCCTCGCCTACCCGAGCGCGCACTTTGGCATGATTCGGGTGGGTATCGCGATTTACGGCCTCGACCCGTTCTCATCCAACCGAGCTGCCGAGTATGGCCTGCGCCCAGCCATGACCGCTTCGGCCAAGGTTTCTCAGCTCAAGCGGGTTCCTGCCGGCACCGGTGTTTCTTATGGTTACCAGCACGTCACCGAGCGCGAGACCACTCTGGCGCTCGTGCCGATTGGTTATGCCGAAGGTTTGCCTCGCAACGCGAGTGGCAAGGCTCACGTCAGCATCAATGGCAAAAGCTACCCAATTCTCAGCCGCATCGCGATGGATCAGTTCGTGCTCGATATTGGTGACGACAACGTTCAAGTTGGCGACGACGTCGTGCTGTTTGGCGACCCAGCCAAGGGTCACCCGAGCGTTGACGACCTCGCCGATGCCGCGGGAACAATTAACTACGAAATCGTGACTCGAATGGGCGGCCGCTTCAAGCGCGTCTATGTCGGTGGCGGCAAATGACCGCTCGAGTTATCGAGCGTCTGAAAGTTTCAACCCCAGAACAGATGCACGAGTTCGGGTTGCGCCTGGCCAATAACCTCAAGGCTGGAGACCTGGTTTTGCTGACCGGGCCGCTCGGTGCCGGCAAGACCACCCTCACTCGCGGGGTTGGCGAGGGCCTTGGCACGATCGGCACGGTTTCGAGCCCGACCTTCGTAATTGCCCGCACGCACCAGCGAGAAAACGGCGAAGCCCCACTGGTTCACGTCGATGCCTACCGGCTCAGCAGCCCTGCCGAATTTGACGACCTCGACATCGACATCGAGCGCAGCATCGTCCTGGTCGAATGGGGCCGCGGCTTCACCGACGAACTGGTCGACTCATGGCTAGACATCGAACTTGATAGAACCAACGAGGACGACTCCAGAATCGTCACCGTGACCGGCCACGGACCTGCCTGGCAAGAGCGAGGCATCGAATGATCCTTAGCATCGACACCTCAGCAGGCACCAGCGTCGCACTTATCGAAGACGGTGTGGTTCGAGCCGAAATCACCGTGGACGACAACATGCGTCACGCCGAGGTGATCGGCGAAACCATCGCCAAAATTCTTTCCACCACCGACACCAAGCCCAGCCAGATCAAAGTGGTTGTTGCCGGCCGCGGACCAGCACCGTTCACCGGCCTCCGCGTTGGCATTGCCGCCGCAACCATGTTTGCCGCGGGAGTTGGAGCCAAGCTCTTCGGAATCTCAAGCCTCGACGCCATCGCGTTCAACGAACTAACCCACGGCGAAACCCAACCGCTGCTGGTCACCGCCGACGCCAGGCGCAAAGAGGTCTACTGGGCGATCTATGAAGGCCTCGACCAGGACGGCGTGCCAGTCAGGACTCACGGACCAGCCGTGAACAAACCACAAGACCTCGAAGAACTGCTCAAAGAGCAAAACCTCGTCACCGTGCAGGCCAAGTCCCCAATGCGCGCAAGCGACCTCGGCCTCCTCGCCCACAACCTCCAAAAGGCCAACCGGCTAGACGCCGACACCTCGGCGCTATACCTGAGAGCGGCCGATGCGGTTGAGCCAAAACCGAACCAACGCTTCGGCAAGGCGGTCAGCGGATGACCCTCCACCTAAGACTCGCCACCGAGGCCGACCTCGCGAGAATCATGCAACTCGAAAACGCGAGCTTCCCGACAGACGCCTGGCCCGAAGACTCGATGCGCTTCGAACTCAACGGCCCTCACACGAGCTACTTCGTTGCCTTCGATGCCCCAGAAGAAGAGAACCTGATCGGCTATGGCGGTCTAGCCAAGCTGCAAGACAGCCCACAGGCCGATATCCAGACCATCGCCATCAGCCAAGACTCAAGAGGCAAGGGCTACGGCAAACAGCTTCTCGAACGTCTCATCGAAGAAGCGCGCAACCAAAACGCCGAAGAGATCTTCTTAGAGGTGCGCGCCGACAACCAGGTTGCCCAAGGTCTCTACCTGAGCCTCGGCTTCGAACACATCGACACCCGCAAGCGCTACTACCAGCCGGCCGACGTCGACGCCTGGGTCATGCGCCTAAAACTCCAGATGCAAAACACCAACCAGCCGCTCGTGCTCGGCATCGAGTCTTCCTGCGACGAAACCGGCATCGGCATCGTGCGCGGCAACACCCTGCTCGCCAACGTGATTTCGAGCAGCATGGACCTCCACGCCCGCTTCGGCGGTGTGGTGCCAGAGATCGCCGCACGCGCCCACCTCGAAGCCCTGCAACCGACCCTAGAGAAGGCACTCAAAGAGGCTCAGATTGAGCTCAGTGAGCTTGATGCCATAGCTGTGACCAACGGCCCAGGACTCGCCGGCGCGCTGATGGTTGGAGTGGGCGCTGCCAAGGCGCTCGCCGTCGCCACCGGCAAACCGCTCTACGCCGTGAACCACCTGGTTGGCCATGTAGGCGTCGACGTTCTCGAACGCGGTGAGGTAGTAACCCCAACCATCGCCCTGCTCGTCTCGGGTGGTCACACATCATTACTCAAGGTCAACCACCTCCTCGACGACGTCGAACTGCTCGGCGAAACCATCGACGACGCCGCCGGCGAAGCCTTCGACAAAATCGCAAGACTCCTAGACCTCGGCTACCCTGGCGGCCCAAAGATCGACGAACAAGCCGCCAAGGGCGACCCCAAGGCCATCAGGTTCCCAAGAGGTCTAACCCTGCCTAAAGACATGGAGAAACACCGTCACGACTTCTCGTTCTCTGGCCTCAAAACCGCGGTTGCCCGCTGGGTCGAGGTCAAAGAAGCAGCCAACGAGCCTTACTCAATCCCCGACGTCGCGGCTTCGTTCCGCGAAGCGGTTGTCGACGTCCTAGTTTCTAAAGCGATCAACGCCTGCCTGGATCACAACATCAAAAGACTGCTGCTCGGCGGGGGAGTAGTTGCCAACGCAAGACTGCGCGAAGTCGCCGAAGCCAAGTGCAAAGAGCACGGCATCGAACTGCGAATCCCTGCCTTCAGCCTCTGCACCGATAACGGCGCGATGATCGCCGCACTCGGCGCTCAGCTAGTCATGGCCGGCCGCAAGCCCTCAGGTCTCGACTTCGGCGCCAACAGCACACTGCCCGTAACCACGGTTCAAACTCCCTAGCAACCACTCAGCGTCAACACAGACTTCTCTCAGACTTTATTGCTCTACTGTGAACAGCCAAACAAAGGAGAACCCCTATGGCAGATGAAAAGAACGCACCAAAAGTCACCTCAAACAAGTTCGACTTCAGTAAGCTCAACACCCTGGCGATTGTCTCGCTGGCAACCGCTGTCACCAGTTTCGGTGCAGTCGCCGGTGTCATCACCGGTCACATAGCTCTTGCCCAGATCAAGAAGACAGGCGAAGCAGGCCGACCAGCCGCCATCGCCGGTTTGATCATCGGTTACGCAACCGTCGCCGGCTGGATAGCCCTAGCAGTAGCAGCCTTCGCTATGCGAGCACGCGGCTACGAGTTCGGTAACAACGGCCCCATGGGTAACCACTTCGGTGGGCACCTCGGTGGCCCAGACGACGGCCAGACCAACTGGCTGAAACATGGCCCTATGGGCGGAGACATCATGCCTCCAATTCCCATGCCTGATCCAACCGCAACACCTGGTGTAACCACCAACTAGTAGCAAAGCGTCAACTGTATTTCCCCTTGTAGAAAAACCCCGTCCCCTGGCAGGTGGCGGGGTTTTTCGCTGTGCGAAACCTTGACGAAGCAAAAGCAACCTGTATCATAAAAGATACGAAAGGAGCCAATGTGGCTGAGTTTAGAAGCAAGTTCTGGGATCACTTAGAAGAAGATTTGAAAGATCCAGAGTTCGCCCGAGGTTTTTATTCGTTTGGCGTGCAAATCAAACTAATCGATAAGTTGATGAACCAACTCGACGAAAAGCGCGTTGAGATAGGTGTAAGTAAATCGGAACTCGCGAGGGCACTTGGTGTTCAGCCTTCGAACATGAGACGGCTTCTCGGCAAAGGACCTAAAAACCCAACGCTGAGCACACTTGTTGACATCGCCTTCGCTTTGGGTTTCAAAATCACCCTAGAACCTCTGCAGGTCGAAGACACCGAGACGCTTATGCCAGCTCGCGAGGGTTCGCAGAAAGATACTGCTCACCAGCAGTAAGAACGCTCGCGTAGTCGGACGCCTTGAACTTGGAACCAAAGTTCTTTCTCAGGCCGGCAATCACAACCAGAAGGGGTCTATCGACTCCAACCGCAAAGTAGTCGAGGCGACAAAACAATCGAAAGTGCTCACGATTTGGGCCATCAACTCGAACTTCAAACCATCCACTCAGATCACCGTGCATGGCCTCCCAGTAGCCACCTCCCGAGTACTTCCAGGGAGGTGCTTTAGCAATCTCCACAAGAAGTTTCCTAAACTTCTCTCTGACCGGCCGCGGGCAACTTTGAATGAAGTCCAGAGGCGGAACCATTTTCTGATCGAGACCTGACCCAGCGAAAAATGCGACCGTGTGTGGCGAGCTTCGAAAGCTCAAAGACACAGGATCCACCATCCGAAAACCCTAGGTCTAGAAACCCTACAGAAACTTATCCCCACAAAACCTGTGGAATGCTAGTCACATGACCTACAACTGGGGCTTCCTCGGTGCCTCAGGCATCGCCAACGCAATGGCCAAAGACTTCGCGCTCGCCGGCCTAAGCATTGGCGCCGTCGCCTCCCGCGATCTAGCCCGAGCCCAAACCTTCGCCAACAAACACGGCATAGCAACCGCCTACGGCGATTACCAACAACTGGTCAACGACCCAACCATCGACATCATCTATGTCTCAACCGTGAACCATGTTCACCTCGAACACGCACTCCTGGCAATCAAGGCCGGCAAGCACGTTCTAGTTGAGAAGCCCTTCGCCCTCTCGGCCGACCAAGCCAACCAGATTCGCACCGAAGCCATGTTTCATAACGTCATGGCCATGGAAGCCATGTGGACGCGCTTTCTACCGAGCCATCTCGAATTACAAAAAGTCATCGAGTCGAAAGAACTCGGTGAGATCAAACTGCTCACAGCCAGCCATAACCAACTACTCACCCATGTCGAACGCCTGCAAGACCCGGACCTGGGTGGCGGAGCCATGCTCGACCTCGGCATCTACCCGCTCTCCTTCGCCTACCGAATCCTCGGCTCACCAACCGCGGTTCACGCCAATGGCAAGCTAACCGAACGCGGCGTGGACGAGTGGGCAGCCGTCTCGCTCGAATACGCATCGGGCGCTGGCGCACTACTCACCACCTGCATGAGCGCAGCCGGTTCAACGACAGCCGAGATCATTGGTACAAAAGCCAGAGTCGAACTAGATGGCCCGTTCTATAACAACGTCGCCTGGCGCATCATCGACCCCGACAACACCGTGATGCGTGAATACACCCCAGAACAACGAGGACGCGGCATGCAACACCAGGCGCTCCACTTCGAAGACTGTCTAAGCAAGGGGATGACCGAAAGCCCGATTCTTCCGCTGGGCGAAAGCGTTGAAATCATGAAGTCGATGGATGTCGTTCAGAAACAAATAGGTAACGTTTAGATAATTCGTCAGTTATCGTTTGGTTTTGCTGGATTCTCGGCTTTATCTTTGTAGAAAGTTTTTGGGTTCTAGGTTTGGGGGTTGTGTGCGTGGTTTTCGTTTACTGATCTCTTTTGTTGTTTCTTTGGCTGTTTTGTTTCAGGTTGTTGTTCCTGCGAGTGCGGCTGAGGGCTCTGTCGCCCCTTATGTTGCTTCTGATTATTTGTCTGGTTTGGCTCAGGCGAAGTTGCGTGATCATCGTGTGTTGATTACTTCTGAGTTGGCGGAGGAGTCGACGACTTGGTTGCATGCGGCTCGGCAGTCTTTGCTTGTTTTCTAATTACTGCAGCTTTAGGCGCCATTGGTGACACGATTTCTCAAATGGCACGCTCATTAATTCTCACAGGAAACTTAATCCCCAAGAAGGGTTTTGATTTTGGCTCTATTATTGCTGCAACTCTGTCTGCGGTGCTCACTAAGATCGTAGGAACTGGCATAGCTCGTTATCTAGCTACAAAATTTAAACACCTAGCTGAGCGATTGCTGGAGTTTCTGACAGATTTTGTTGTTGACACATCGTTATCCAGGCCCGCCATGAATACAACGATTAAAGTTATAGACCCCTGGAAGGAAGCTGAAAATCGAAAATGAATAACGAATCTCGAAACCCAAAGAATTCGGATGGCATGCTTGAAAAGGTTTTGCAGATTCGGATCTCAGGGTCGCCTAAGGCTGCCTGTGCTGTTATCTTGAGGCGTGAGGCGCTAAAGTCCGCCACTCTCTTCTTAATCGCGAATGCATTAATCCTGTTGGTCTCAGGCATTACAAGATATGGTGGTTCTTCTAATCCGTATTTACTCGAGCCCTTGTTTAACATTTCCCTCAAGCAACCAGTAGGTACATCCTTGGTGATCAGTGCATGGTGTCTTTGCCTCCTAACTATTTTCGTTATGGCGTGTCGGATTCGACTGCGTTTTCGTCAGGTTCCCCTGCCCTGGGGATTTTCCCTTACGTCGCTTGCTGTCTCGAGCCTGGCAGTGGTTCTCGCAATCTTGTACGTTGGAATTGCAAACTTACCAAGCTTTAGTTTCATGTTTATCGTTACCACAACGTTTTCGAGTATCGTCGGCGCAGCCTACGGGGGAGGAATTTTCGGGGGGCGCTAGAGCGCTGGGTAATGCCGTTGTGAATGCGTATAAGTGAAATGTGTCAGCGACGACGGCATAAGGGATTGAACATACTCCATTCCATGAGTGACAGCCACAGATTATTAGTCAGGACCACAACATTTGGGTAACTTAGGCCGAATTCTTTGCATCCTTTTCACAGCTGGCGTTTCCATTGTTCCAATCTTTGATTGGGGTTTCTGGTGACTTTGCTGTTGGAGCGCTCGGGTGTGCGTCCTAGCTTCAATATTTCGAACTTTGCCAAGGTTAAGCACACCGGCTACCAATACGATGCCCTAGGCCGAAACATCCTAATCCCTGCGGCCGATACACCAAACGGCGGCAACGCTATCACCCTCGCCTACAACACCAACGATCAAATAACACAGATCAGCCAGTCAGGGGCAACCACCAACTTCTCATACGAAGCAGAGGGCCGTCGCCTCAACGAAACAAGTGGCAACACCACAACCACAAGGCACTACACAGACGGTAGTGACAACCAAACCTGGACCACCCAAGCGGCAACAGCAACCCCGAACACGATAACGAAAACCGAGATCTACACCCCATCACTCGGAACCGGGCTGAACATAACGACCACGATCCAAAACGGTTCAGCAACCGGCTCAATGCAACTCCATGACCTGCGCGGCAACACAGTAACAACCATCGACCTCACAACAAACACCGCAAGTGGTTGGTGTAGTTACGACGAGTTCGGCAACCAAGACTCAACCAACCCGGGCAACACAAACCTGATTAACTACAGCACCTACGCCGGGGCAGAGCGAGCCACCAACGCCACCGGCCTAATCCTCATGGGTGCCAGGGTCTACAACCCAGAAACAAACCAATTCACCAGCCCAGATCCGGTACAAGGCGGAAACGAAAACTCGTACTCGTATCCAAACGACCCAGTAAACCATTCAGATTTCACAGGGCTATGGAGCTGGTGGGATAGCCTCGATGTCGCGCTTACGGTTGCCTCGTTTATCCCAATCCCTGGACTTCAGGAGGTCGCATGGGTGGCTAAAGCAGTTTCTATGGTCAGTAAAATCGCCAAAGCTTCTAAAATCGTAGCGAAAGCAGTTTCATTTGTAGTCAGAACGTCGCACAAAGCAAAAGACTTTGCATCAATTACGAGTAAATTTGCTGGCGAGGGTACCTACGAGTTCATGGTTGGAACGAGAAAATATGTTGGCCGGTCTGTTAACGTCGCTAGACGACTTGCGGAGCACAACAGGTATTGGACCGGCAAAGGCCAGGCCATGACCGACATTGTCTTCCACAGGATGCCTAATTCCACTATCTGGGAGCAGCGAGTCTTTGAACAGCGACTTATCGATAAGTATGGTGGAGTAAAAAGCGATTTTCTTCTGAACAAAATAAACTCGATTGGAAAGTAAAGAGTTGCTTTCATTTGAACTAAGTGAATTTTTCGGCATCGGATTCGAAAAGCGATTTTCAGGTGGTCGCCATGTCGTTTTCCATAAACCATTTAGCAATTGGGTGATACAGCTCTTTGTGCGAGCGGGATTTGGGGTAACCATCCTCTTCTTTGAGTACGACAGCGTTCGAGATCGCTATTTGCGAATCTACAAAGCATCCACTGAGTTAGGCCACTGCCAGCAGGCCTTGGACCGTATGCTCTCTGCAGTCGCCAAAGTCGAGTCATTACAAATACGATTGTCCAGAAAATACGACCTAAGTGTTCTCTCAAATCTGCACGGATTGAAATACTTACACATAGGTTCAAGACTGAAACATCCTATTGATTTGAGCGCAAACCAAAAGCTCGAAACATTGTCCATGAGCAGATCAGTCGCCAGCCAAATCACAGGCATAACAAAACTCACCAATCTGACGACTGTAGTAGCTGAATCTGTAAGTCAAGAGTTTTTAGGGCAACTTCCAAAATCTATTAGGTCGCTGGCCATGAGTGGTTGGGTAACCGCAGGTCTAAATTCCAAGAATTTAGCAAACGTGCAAAAACTTAGCTTTGATTCTCTTGGAAAAGTGGAATTTGGCTCCCTCAAACCCATGCCCCGCATTGAACACCTTTCGCTTCGAGGTGTAACTGAGATTAAGAATCCAAAGGGATTTAAAAATACCTTCCCTAACTTGCAAGTGCTCAGTATCGAGGATGCAGATTTGATGGTTCGTCGAATATTGATGGACAATCTGCCTGCAGGTTGTCAGGTACTTCAAAACATAACCCCGGAAGCTGCCGCGAGACTCGAATCTATGTAGCCGAATCCCTGTAAATTTGCGGCTTTTTGTCTTAATCGAGTGCCGCCAACTTTGTGGATTTCAATTTGCTAGTGCCCGCCTGGAAACGCTTAATATTCACGGCCGCAAAATCAAGTGCGAAGTAAGATCCTGTTAAGAGGCCTTAAGGTCGCTGTCGGTGCCCGTTCAGAATACAGGTTCACGGGCAAATGGCAACAAAGCGTCCAATATCATTTCATTAACATCAAATATCAAACGAAGATGGCTTTGTGGGCATCTCCAATTCGAGTGACGATTAGCGTTGCCTTGTTCTTGCCTTTGGGCGAGAGTTCTTTGCGGAGTTCTTCTGGGGTGATGTTGGCTCCGCGTTTCTTGATTTCGAGGGTGCCGATGTCGTTTTGTTTGATGTAGGCCTTGAGTTGTTTGCGGTCGAATGGGAGGATTTGTTCGATCTTGTAGCTCTTGAGCCAGGGTGAGGTTATGTTGTCGTTGCCGGTTAGGTAGGCAATCTGGGGGTCGATGGTGTGGGTGTTGGTTTGTTCGGCGAGCAGGTTGATTAGGTGTGATCTGATTGCTGCATTGTCTGGTTCGTGAATGTATTGGCCGAGTTCGCCGGTTGGGGCGGGTTGTTCTTTTTCATTCGTTTTGAGTTCGTGTTTGGCGTCTTTGGTGATCAGAAGGGCTGACCTTGTGACGTCTTTTCTTTTTGTTTCGTTGAACCAGAGGGAGAGTTCGACTAGGTCGCCATCGACTGAGACCCACTGGGCTTCGGCTTCTTGGGGGATCTGGTTATGGGGGT
>CAIJJH010000184.1 GCA_903820955.1 uncultured Micrococcales bacterium | reverse complement strand
CGCAAACCGGTGGTGGTCGTCGACAACGCTCATATCATCTACAAGGTTTTCGGGACAGGGCGCCGAGTCACCGGCAACATGGCTAAGGGTGGCTTATTCACCAAGAAGATTCGAGTCCGCGAGGTTCATGCCGTTCGCGGCATCTCGTTCACGGTTTATGAGGGTGACACCATTGGTATCATCGGTTCGAACGGCTCGGGTAAGTCATCGCTGATGCGAGGAATAGCTGGTCTCACGAAGCTCGAAACTGGCGCGGTGTATGCATTCGCCCGGCCAAGCCTTCTAGGTGTTGGCGCCGTGCTCTTGCCCGGTCTCAGTGGTGAGAAGAACATCATGCTTGGCGGTTTGGCGATGGGCTTCAGCCGCAAAGAAATCGAGACCAAGGTGGAGGCAATTACCGCTTTCGCTGGGCTCGAAGAATTCATCGACCTCCCGATGCGAACCTATTCGAGCGGTATGTCGGCTCGCCTGAGATTCGCAATCGCCGCGTCGCGAAACCACGACATTCTGATCATCGACGAGGCTCTGGCGGTCGGCGATCAAGAGTTTAGGAACAAATCCGAGGCAAGAATGCGTGAGATGCGAGAGCAGGCGGGAACCGTGTTTTTGGTGAGTCACAGCATGAAGTCAATCCTTGACACCTGCACGAGAGTCATCTGGATCGAAAAGGGTGAACTCGTAATGGACGGAGACCCGGTCGAGGTCACCAACGCCTATAACGCCTTCACCGGTTCGAACACAATCGACTAATCTCATGGCGCAAAAGAAATACCCAGCGGTAAGCGTAATCATGCCGGTGCTTAACGAGGAGAACCACCTAGAGGCCGCTGTTGAATCGGTGCTTAGGCAGAATTACCCGGGCGACTTCGAGCTGCTCTTGGCGCTTGGCCCGAGCCGGGACCAGACCGACAAAATCGCTGCGAAGATCGCAAAGTCGCATAAGGCGGTTCGCCTAATTGAAAATCCACGGGGCCTCACCACGGTTGCTTTGAACCAGTCGATTCGTGAGGCTAAACACGATTACGTAATTCGAGTGGACGCACACAGCGAACCAGCAGAAAACTACATGACCCGCGGTATCGAGCTTTTATTGGAGACCAAAGCCGACTTGTTGGGTGGCGTCATGGCCGCCAAGGGTAGAAGCTCATTTCAGAAGGCCGTCGCCTGGGCTTACACCAGTCGATTTGGCGTCGGTGGTGCCGCGTATCACGTCGGTGGTCCGGCGGGGGAGGCCGAATCGGCCTACCTGGGCATCTTCCTAAAGAGCGCTCTGGTTCGAGTTGGCGGTTACAACGAGGCAATCATTCGAGGCGAGGACTGGGATCTTGCCCAGCGCATCAAGGCCACCGGTGGCTTGGTTTGGTTCAGCCCGGAGTTGACGGTGACCTACTGGCCCCGAGGCCGTTTCGATCGCTTGGTGAAGCAGTTCTATTCGACAGGGGTCTGGCGCGGCGAACTGACCAGAAGGAGTTTCTCCACCGCGTCTAAGCGCTATTTCGCTCCGCCGTTGACACTGTTACTCATCACGGTGGGTCTTGGGTTTTTGGCCTTTGGTCACGTCCTAGGTTTAGTGCCGCTGGCAGGTTACCTCCTCGGTGTCGCCGCGCTTGCAATCACGGCACCGAGCCTAAGCATCAAGGCTCGAGTGGCTATCTTGGTTGCGCTTCCTACGATGCACTTCAGTTGGGGCTACGGTTTTTGGGTTGGCTTGATTCGCGGTGCGAACTTGGCTACGGTCGACAGGAGCCGAGTCTGATGGATCTCAAACGCATCGCGAAGACCTATTCACCGACCCGAGTCATGGGCGCTCTCAGGCGTCGGGGTTCCGCTTACATTCGCAAGCTTCAGTACCACCCAGGCAGGGCAAGCCTGGTGCAGAACGCGGTGCTTTTCGAATCCCACCGCGGTTCAATGGTCGGCTGCAATCCACTAGATGTTTTCTTGGAGCTTCGCTCAAGTCACCCAGAACTCAAATTTTTCTGGGCCGTTGGAAAGGGGGTCGATGCTCCTGAGGGTTCGACCGCAGTGCCGTTTGGCTCGACGGCGTACCTGCGAGCTTTGGCGACCTCCAAATACCTAGTCAACAACAGCAACTTTCCTTGGTTTTTCAGGAAGGTACCTGGCCAGGTTTACCTGCAAACTTGGCACGGCACACCGCTTAAGCGATTGGCTCGAGACATTTCTACCAATTATCTGACCAAGAGCTACCTTGACACAATGGATCGTGAGGCGAGCTACTGGGATTACCTGATCACCCCAAACGAGTTTTGCAGCCACATTCTCCCCAACGCCTTCGGCTTTTCAGGCGAAGTAATTGAGAGCGGCTACCCTCGAAACGACAGGTTGACCACCGCGACCGGTTCTGATCGTCAGCGCATTCGAGAGTCGCTTGGAGTTCGCGACCCGAGCGTCAATCTCGTGCTTTACGCCCCGACCTGGCGTGACTTTAAGCGCACGGCAACGGGGAAGTGGGACACCGTCAACTTCATGGACCCAGAAATCGAGCTCCCGGAGGGTTTCAAAATGATGTTTCGCGGGCACTCCAACACCATCGAAGCGCACACGACGAAGGTAGCGGGCAACGCGATCGATGTCACCACCTACCCGGACGTAACCG
This sequence comes from uncultured Micrococcales bacterium, assembly GCA_903820955.1. Taxonomy (GTDB): domain Bacteria; phylum Actinomycetota; class Actinomycetes; order Actinomycetales; family Microbacteriaceae; genus Rhodoluna. The sequence continues at coordinate 2,828 of CAIJJH010000184.1, read as the reverse complement.
ATCTCTACCTCGCAGCCGACGTCCTAGTAACCGACTACTCATCGGTCATGTTCGACTACACCGTCACCGGCAAGCCAATCCTTTTCTTGGCCCCCGACCTTGACCGGTACCGAGCAGAACGTGGTTTCTATTTCGACTTTGAGTCGGAGGCACCTGGACCAATTCTTAACTCAGACTTCGAACTTTTAGCAACTTTGATGCGCATAGACGAAGTGTCGAACCAGTATCTCGATAAGTACCGCGCCTGGCAGCGCAAGTTCAATGGGCTCGAGGATGGCAGCGCTGCGAAGCGCGTTGTGAAAAGGGTTTGGGGCTAGTGGACTCTCTGAAGAAGCTAGTGCGAAGGGCCTTGGCACGCGGCTTTGTTCCAGCCTGCTATTACGCGGTGAAGAGGGTGGTTTGGCGCCTTAACAAAGGCAAACAAAGTGCACTGCAGCCAAAGGTCACCGTAGTTTTGCCCGTTTATAACGTCGAAGCATTCTTAGCCGACGCGGTGAATAGTATTTTGGGTCAGGGTTACGGAAACCTCGAGATTATCGCGGTGAACGACGGTGCCACCGATGGGTCGCTCGCGATTCTCGAGGCCATTGCTAGGCGCGACGCCAGGCTCAAGGTGCACAGTAAGCCGAACGGCGGTCTTGGAGCCGCGAGAAACACCGGCGTCAAACTAATCAAGGAAACCGACTATTTGCTGTTTGTCGACTCGGATGACATTCTGCCGATGGGCACCATAAGACGGTACGTTAGGTCGCTTGAGACGAGTTCGGCTTCGCTCGCCATTGGGCGTCCCGGTTGCTTCTACGGTGCTCGTTACTTCGATAGACCAGGCTTTGCTGGCACCTACGCGAAGGATCGCAAGGAAGTCACGGTTCGAGACGTACCTGAGGTGGTCGGCGACCTGACCGCGTGGAACAAGTTTTTCAAATGGGACTTCTACCGGGGAGCAAAGTTCCCAGAGGACGTTCGCTACGAAGACATGACCCTGATGATGCGTTTGCTTTTGAAGGCGCCTAGCTTCAACGTTGTTTCGGCCAGACAGTACGCCTGGCGGGTTCGTGGCGAGGGGGAATCGCTATCAAAGATGACTACCGAACTGCGAAGTCTCAACGATCGAGTAGATTCCGTTCGCGAAATCGTCTTGATTCTCAAGAGGGCCGTGAAATCCGGGGTAGTACCAGAAGCTGTTTACAAGGGATATTTGAGCAGAGCAATCACTCTCGATTTTCAGCTGTTCGCCCCGGCTATCGCCGAAACCAATCTCACTTTTTTCGCTACCTTCAAACTGGCGGCCGCTGAACTTCTCAAAGACGCCGATGAAGAAGTTTGGTCGAACGCTTCTGGCCAATACAGAGAAATCGTGCGCGAAGCAATCCGGGGTTCTAAGGCCTCAACCCTGCGCCTCTTACAGGGTTAGTTCAGGCTTCACACTTACTCTTGAATTAGGCGCTAAAAGGCGCTTATTAGCCGTTTTTTGGCTCGTAGGAGGTTATGCATGAAATATCGTGCAGTTCTAAGCGGTTTCGCGTTGGTCTCGGCTCTCACACTGAGCGGCTGCGCGTTTCTAACGCCCAACTGGTCGGCAATCCACCAGACCCCAAGCCCGACTTCGACCCCGACTGAGTCAGCAACGTCGACAGCGGAGCCCACCCCGACTGGCAAGCCTCAACCAGTTCAGGTTGATGTCGTAGATTCGACCGCCGATGCGTCGGGCATCAATGTGGTCGCGCAAGCCTCAAACGTGAGCGAGGACGGTGGTAAATGCACTCTGATCGTTAGCCAAGGTGGAACCCGCAAGGTTGCCGTAGTGGGAGCCGAATCGAATGTGACCGACACCCAGTGCTTTCCGCTACATCTTCCTCTAGCGGGTTTCGTGAGTGGCGCAGCAACCTTCACGGTTCAATATCAGTCCTCGACCTACACCGGCACATCTGCCGTCGGGCAGCTAGTAATTCCTTAGTCAAATGTTAAAGTCCCTTAGACGCGCAATCGCAACCGCAGTGACCATGCTGCTGGTTGTCTTTGGGTTGTCTGCACTGGGGCCGAGTTTGCCGGCCCAGGCTGCTTTGACTGGCAAAATGTTCGACCCTGGGCTGATCATCAGCGACAGCGTCTTCTACGACTTTGGCACCATGACAGTCGACGAAATACAAAGGTTTCTCGAAAGTAAGGTGCCAATCTGTAATGCCAACGACGGCGGGCCAACCTGTCTTCGCTATTACAAGATGGACACCATGGCAAAGGCGGCTTCGATCGGTCGCTGTTCGGCTCTACCAGCCGCGACCAATCAGACCGCAGCGCAAATAATTTTCTCGGTGTCACACGCTTGTGGAATCAATCCGCGCGTTCTTTTGGTGCTGTTGCAAAAAGAGCAAGGGCTGGTTCAAGCCACCAATCCAACGGCATATATGTATCGAGCGGCAACCGGCTACGCCTGCCCAGACTCGAACCCTTCTATCTGCGGAAAAGGATCCCAGGTTACTGGGCTGTTCAATCAGCTATACAAGGCGGCCGGTCAGCTTCAGTGGTACGGTGACCCAAACAGTTCGTTCACCTATCTGAAGGTCGGCACGAACATCACGATTCAATATCACCCAAACAAGTGCCTTGCTTCCGATGCCAATGGAAACTGCACTAGCTCTAAAGACATTTGCGGCACCAAAAGCTTCCCGCTAAAGAGCCAGGCGACGGCAAACCTTTACTACTACACGCCTTACGTACCGAACGCCAGCGCACTTGCCAACCTCTATGGCAGTGGAGACTCATGTAGCGCCTACGGAAACCGTAACTTTTGGCGCTTCTACTCAGACTGGTTCGGTAGCACCATCGGT
>CAIJJH010000183.1 GCA_903820955.1 uncultured Micrococcales bacterium | reverse complement strand
GGCCACTTTCATCGCCATCCTCGGGCTGCTTGACGACCTCTACGACCTTGACTGGACCCTGAAACTGGCCGGCCAGTTCATCGCAGCGGGCTTCATGGCCTGGCAAGGCGTGCAAATCGTCTCGCTACCCATCGGGGGAGTGACCATCGCGTCCTTTGGGATGTCGTTCGTGGTCAGCGTTTTCTTGATCGTCCTAGTAATGAACGCCGTGAACTTCATCGATGGGCTCGACGGGCTGGTCGCAGGCGTCGTGCTGATTGGCACGGCCGTTTTCTTCATCTACACCTACCTGTTGGCCCAGGCCACCGACCCGACCAACTACTTCAACCTCGGCTCGATGCTCTCGGCGATCATCATCGGAATGTGCGTCGGTTTCTTGCCCTGGAACTGGCACCGCGCCAAGATCTTCATGGGTGATTCGGGTGCCCTGCTCCTCGGCCTGCTGATGACCGCCGGAGCACTTTCGGTTACCGGTCAGATTGACCCGGCCACCGTGAGCGGTAGCCAAGCGATTCCAGCGTTCCTTCCGCTGATTCTGCCGCTGGCAATCATCGTTGCGCCCATTCTTGACTTCACCCTCGCGGTTGCCCGCCGCCTGCTCGCCGGTAAGTCCCCGTTCAGCGCAGACCGAAAGCACCTGCACCACAGGCTTCTTGATTTTGGTCACAGCCACCTCGGAGCGGTTCTGGTGTTCTATTGCTGGACAGCGCTGATCTCGGTTTCCGCCCTCCTGATGTTCTTGGCTCCGATGTCCACCGTCCTCCTGGTTTTCGCAGCCGGATTCTTCGTCTGCCTGATCTACACCCTCAACCCGCTATTCAAGCGAAAGGCCCACCATTGAAGCTAGACACCTCGGCGAGCATCTTTAGAAAAGTCCTGGTTCGTGGTTCTCTGCTGATCGCAGCAATCGCGCTCGCTGGCTCGATTGTCGGCGGTCTGGTTGCCGGCGGTTCTGGAGTCGCAAGTGCGCTGATTGGCGCCGCGATGACCCTGGTCTTCGTGAGCATTACCGCACTCAGCGTTTGGTTGGGCGCAAAGCTTCCGATCGGCGGCTTTTTCGGTGTCGTCATGGGAGCTTGGCTAGTCAAAATGGTGATCTTCATCATCGTGGTCAGGGTCCTACAGGATGTCGAAGGAATCAATCATCCCGTCCTCGGTTTCACCCTGATTGCGGCAATTCTCGGCTCGCTCGCCGTGGACGCGCTCACCGTGGCAAAATCACGCCAACCAATCGTCGAAAACTAGCAAAAAGCCTATTCTGGCGCGGATTTTTTGTTAGGATTGACTCAATCTTGCCTCGCCCCGAACTAGGAGCCCGTGCTGTTATCTAACGCCTTGAACCTCGCCGCCACCATGGCTGGACTAAGCGCGTCCGACGGCTTTGAGCCTCCGACAATTGGCGAGTTTTTCCCGGACGCGGTTTTCTTCGCCGGAACGCCTTTTGCTTTGAACCGCATCATGCTGATCCGCATCCTGATCATGGTCGTGATTCTGGTTCTTTTCAGCCTCTGGACTTCAAAATTCCGGAAGGCCTACAAGAACCAACAGTTCGTTCCCAGCCGATTTCAGTTGATGGGCGAGATCTCGCTCAACTTCGTTCGCAAGACGATCGCCCACGAGCAGCTCGGCGAAAAAGACGGCGACCGGTTCCTGCCGCTGCTGGCCACCACGTTCTTCATAGTCCTCGGCATGAACATCACCGGCATCATTCCGTCACTAAACATCGCCGGCACCTCGGTGATCGGCCTGCCAATCGTCCTCGCAGTTGCCGCCTACTTCACTTTCATCTACGCAGGAATCAAGAAGCACGGCGCTCACTTCTTCAAACTCGCTCTGATTCCCGAAGGCGTTCCGGTGGTGTTTCTGCCTCTGGTGTTCCTGATCGAACTGCTCTCAACCTTTATTCTTCGCCCGGTCACGCTAGCTCTTCGTCTCACGATGAATATGGTTGCCGGCCACTTGCTACTGGTTCTCTGCTTCTCGGCGACCCAGTTCTTCTTTTTCTCATCGATCGTCGAGGGTTTCACCAAGGCTTTCGGTGCGGGAACGTTCCTGTTCGGCTTCGTCTTCAGCCTCTTCGAGATTCTGGTGGCGTTCCTGCAGGCTTACGTATTCACACTTCTGACCACGGTCTACATTCAGTTGGCCTTGGCAGATGAACACTAAGGGTTTTAGCAACCGCTAAGACTCAAACTCGGAAGGGAAAATAATGAACACTCTTACCATTGCGCACTTGGGTGCACTAGGTTACGGCCTCGCAGCAATTGGTCCTGGCATCGGTGTCGGTCTTGTTGTTTCGAAGACCATCGAATCGATCGCTCGCCAGCCAGAGCTAGCAAGCAAACTACAGGTCACCATGTGGCTTGGTATTGCATTCACCGAGGCACTTGCGCTTATCGGTCTTGCAACCCCATTCATCTTCGCTTAGTCCAGACGGGATCTAAATCATGATCTCTAGGATCATTCACTCCGAAGCGGTGCCAAACATCTTGCTTCCGGCGACTCCTGACCTGATTTGGTCAAGCGTCGTTTTCGTGATCCTGCTCACCTTCTTCTGGTTCAGAGTTCTACCGAACTTCAAGAAGACCTTGGACGCACGCACCGACGCCATCGAGGGTCGCCTAGCCGAAGCAGAGCGAATCTCTGCCGAAGCCGCTAAGCAGACCGCCGCAATGGCATCGGCACAGGAAGACTCTCGCGCTGAGGCAGCTGCCGTGCGCGAGCAGGCTCGTGCCGAAGGTGTCGCGATCATCGCCGAGCTAAAGGAACAGGCAAACGCCGAAGCCGCCCGAATCACTGCAACTGCCAAGGCTCAGATCGAGGCAGAGCGCCAAGCCGCCCTGGTTTCGCTCCGCGCCGAGGTAGGCACCCTGGCAATCGACCTCGCATCGAAGGTAGTTGGCGCCAGCCTGCAGAACGACAAGGTAGCAACCAACGTGGTCAACGATTTTCTAGCTGACCTCGAGGGAGGCAAGCAGAAGTAATGGCAAGCTCCACCAGACAGGCACTTCAGGCCGCGACGTCAGCGCTAACCCCGCTGTTGAAAAGCGCCGACCTGAAGTTTGCCGAAGAGCTCCTCTCGATCGGTGTCGCACTTTCGACCTCGATCCAGCTGCGCAATATTCTCTCGGACCCTTCCGGAGCAGATAAAGCAAAGCACGGAGCCCTAAATGCTGTGTTCGGGAAGAGAGTTTCGAAAGAAGCCCTTGCCTTCGCCCAGCACCTGTCTGGTTTGCGCTGGTCGAAGGGCGGCGACCTAGTCTCCGCTTTCGAGCAGCTCGGTGTTTTCACCGTCGCTTCTATTGCAGCTGGCAACAAGGATCTCTCGAACCTCGAGGGCGAGTTGTTCAGCGTTCAACAGGTAATCGACTCAGACGAGGCTCTGCAGCAGGCTTTCAGCTCGCGCCAGGCCTCGACCGCGTCGAAGGTTGAGCTCATCAGGCAGCTGACCGGCAACAAGGTCTCGGCTAACACCGAGCTCTTGGTCAGGTTCGCTGTCGAAGGTGCCCGCCACCGTCGTCTAAGCCTCGTCCTAGAGGGTTACGGCAAGCAGGTTTCGGCTTTCGCCGAGCGTCTGGTTGCCACCATCACCGTGGCTGCTCCACTAGAGCAGTCGCAACTCGAGCGCCTCGAAAAGGTGCTCGCCAAGACTTACGGTCAAGAACTCAACTTGAACGTGGAGATCGACCCGAGCGTCTTAGGTGGCGTAAAGGTTCAGGTTTCCGGAGAAATCATCGACGGCAGCGTTGCTACCCGTCTAAACCAAGCAAGGATGCAGCTCGCTTAGGGCTGCAGCAAAGAAAAAGAGGAAGAACGAGATGGCAGATCTAAAGATTAGCCCGAACGAGATTCGCGATGCACTCAAGGATTTCGTAGGTTCATACGAAACCGAGAAGGCTAGCCGCACCGAGGTCGGTCACGTTATCGACGCCGGAGATGGCATCGCACACGTCGAAGGCCTGCCCAGTGCAATGGCCAACGAGCTTCTCAAGTTCGCCGACGGCACCCTGGGTCTAGCCCTAAACCTCGACGAACGCGAGATCGGTACCGTAGTCCTCGGAAACTTCGAAGGCATCGAAGAGGGCATGGAGGTCCACCGCACCGGTGAAGTTCTTTCGGTCCCTGTCGGTGACAAGTTCCTCGGTCGCGTGGTTGACCCGCTGGGTAACCCAATCGACGGCCTCGGTGACATCAAAGCAGAAGGCCGCCGCGCACTTGAGCTTCAGGCTCCAGGCGTTATGGCCCGCAAGTCGGTTCACGAGCCACTGCAGACCGGCATCAAGGCAATCGACGCGATGATCCCAATCGGACGCGGACAGCGCCAGCTAATCATCGGTGACCGCCAGACCGGTAAGACCGCAATCGCGGTTGACACCATCATCAACCAGAAGGCCAACTGGGAGTCGGGCGACACCAACAAGCAGGTTCGCTGCATCTACGTTGCAATCGGCCAAAAGGGTTCGACAATCGCAGCCGTAAAGGGCGCTCTTGAAGAGGCCGGAGCGATGGAGTACACCACCATCGTTGCATCGCCTGCATCAGACCCTGCCGGCTTCAAGTACCTGGCTCCTTACACCGGTTCGGCCATTGGTCAGCACTGGATGTACGGCGGCAAGCACGTCCTGATCATCTTCGATGACCTTTCGAAGCAGGCCGAGGCCTACCGTGCCGTTTCGCTGCTACTTCGCCGCCCACCGGGCCGCGAGGCTTACCCTGGCGACGTCTTCTACCTGCACTCGCGTCTACTCGAGCGCTGTGCCAAGCTGAACGACGAGCTCGGCGGCGGTTCGATGACCGGTCTACCAATCATCGAGACCAAGGCAAACGACGTTTCGGCATACATTCCGACCAACGTGATCTCGATCACCGACGGCCAGATCTTCTTGCAGTCTGACCTCTTCAACTCGAACCAGCGCCCTGCCATCGACGTAGGTATCTCTGTTTCGCGTGTTGGTGGAGCAGCTCAGGTCAAGGGCATCAAGAAGGTTTCGGGAACCCTGAAACTTGAACTTGCTCAGTACCGTTCGCTAGAAGCCTTCGCAATGTTCGCCAGCGACCTAGATGC
>CAIJJH010000182.1 GCA_903820955.1 uncultured Micrococcales bacterium | reverse complement strand
CTCCTGAGCGCCAAGTTGGTAAAGCAGGTCGTCGGCCTTGCCGGAATTCAGAAACAGATTCAACGAAGTGCCCGAGGCGCCTGCTCGATACATTTGGGCGGCGATTCTGCCGAGTTGCTTTTTGGCTGAGTCGGCCTGAGCGTTCGCCGAGTCGGCTTGACCCTGAAGAATTCTTACCTTCGCGGCTACCTGGTCCACCTGAACCTGAGCCTGGTTGTAAACCTCACCCTTTTGCTGGGCAACCATCGATAGCGCTGCTTCATCCACGGCGAGCGCGGCGATAATTTTGTCGAATCTGGCAATCAGCTTTTTCTTTTTTGCGACGTTGTGCTTGGCCGCATCGACCTCGCCCTGAGTCGGGTAGTTATTGGGAGCTGCCCAAGATTGCACGCTGACCAGGCCGGTTGTGAGTAGCGCAATCACCGCGAAAATCGCGGAAACGCGCAGTCGCAGTCTCGGGCTCATGTTTCTAGTTAACCCTGAGGTTGCTAAAACACCCAGTAAGCAAGTAATCTTGGCTCTTGGTGCTATGAAGTAACTCTTTGTAGGCCCCATCGTTTAGTGGCCTAGGACACCGCCCTTTCACGGCGGCAGCACGGGTTCGAATCCCGTTGGGGTCACCAAGGTGATGGTTTTATAGCAACAAGGTCCTGTAGCGCAGTTGGTTAGCGCGCCGCCCTGTCACGGCGGAGGTCGCGGGTTCAAGTCCCGTCAGGATCGCAAGGCAACGAAAGTTGTCGATGGCTCTGTAGCTCAGTTGGTAGAGCGAACGACTGAAAATCGTTAGGTCCGCGGATCGATGCCGCGCGGAGCCACGAAAAGTCCCGAATATCGCGTTCGGGACTTTTTGCTTTCTTGTAAGAAACTATTTAGAGCAACCGAAATTGAAAGAGAAAAATGACTAAAACTCGTAATCGCTGGATTGGCCTCGTCTTCATTTCGATGGCGATCTCGCTCGTCATCATCGACGGCACAATCGTAAACACAATCTTCCCGAAGGTCATCGAGACATTGAAGCTAACTTCGACCCAGATTCAGTGGGTTCAGGAGAGCTACGTTCTCGTTTTCGCTTCTCTCCTATTGGTCTGGGGTTCGGTCGCCGACCGCATTGGCCGTAGGCGCTTACTCATCATTGGTATTTTGATCTTTGTCGCGGCATCCGTTTGGGCTGGTTTTTCGGTCGATGCCAACGGCATGATCCTCGCCCGCATTCTTCAGGGAATCGGTGGCTCAATGGTGCTACCAACAACCCTCTCGCTCGTAAACGCCAACTTCCAGGGTAAAGAGCGCGGTATCGCCTTTGCCGTCTGGGGTGCGACCATCGGTGGCATGGTTGCCGTCGGCCCGGTCTTGGGTGGCTGGCTAGCTACTAGCTTCGGCAACGAGGGTTGGCGCTTGGCTTTCAACATCAACCTTCCGTTAGGTCTCCTGGTTGTTGCCGGTCTCGCCTACTGGGTAACCGAATCTAAGCAAGATCACCGTGAGGGTGGCATCGACGTCCTCGGCGCCGGTATCTCTGTGGTCATGTTCCTAACCTTGGTGTTCGGTCTCATTGAAGGGCGCGTCTACGGCTGGTGGCTAGTAAACAAGAATCAGTTCGCAATCGGCGACTTCAAGTGGGCGACCGAGGGCATCTCGATCATCCCCATTTCGCTTGCGATTTCGGCACTCTCGTTCACGGCCTTCGTCCTCTGGGAGCGTGCACGCGATCGAGCACACAAAAACGTTCTGCTAGATCTAGACCTGTTCCGAATCCGTTCGTTCCGTAACGGTTCGATCGCCGCCCTGATCATCTCGATGGGTGAGTTTGGAATCCTGTTCGCTATTCCTCTTTGGCTACAAAACGTCCAGGGACTTAGCCCAATCGACTCAGGCTTGGTGCTTTTGTGGCTCGCCGGTGGTGCGTTCGTAGCTTCGGGTATCTCTGGTGGCCTCAGCGGCAAGATTTCGCCGGTTACCGCGGTGCGAGCCGGTGCGATTCTCGAAACCCTAGCTGTCGCTGGAATCGCACTCGTGGCCACGCCTACCGCAACCTGGGGCTCCTTTGCCCCGTTCCTGTTCGTCTACGGACTCGGTATCGGTATGGCCACCGCTCAGCTAACCGGTGTGATCATGGTCGATGTTCCGATGGCAAAGGCCGGCCAGGGCTCAGGCTCACAGAGCACCGTTCGTCAGATCGGTTCGGCTCTAGGCATCGCCGTGTTGGGAACCCTGTTGTTCAGCATCACCACCTCGAGCGTCGAATCAAACCTCAAGAACGTAACCCTGCCCCCCGGCCTAACTGCGAGCGCATTATCGAACGCGGTTGTTGACAGTGCCGGTGGAGTAGTTCCAAGTCTGCAGGGAGACATCAAGACTGCTTCAGCCAATGGTTTCACCGCGGGTGTCAGTGGTTCGGCTTGGGCTGCTGCCGGATTCTTGGCGCTAGGTGCAATCTCGACCCTGGGTCTCGGTTCAGCTGCCGAACGCAAAAAGAAGACTGAGAAAAAGGCTCAGAAGAAGGCCTAGAGGTTCGCTTCAGACCAAACGCGAATGGCTTCACCGATGAACTCGGTGAGGCCTTTTGCCTTAACGTCATAAAACTCGGTGAACCGCGGGTCGGCTGAATACATTTCGCCGAGTGCGATGTATTGCTCGCGGGTCGGGCTCCAGAACAGGCACACCCAGTCGTGGTGCGCTTTGATCAGAGCCTGGACCCGGTCGGCGTCTGCTGCTAACCCTGAGAGAAACAGAGGAGCTAGCTCATCGCGAATTGTTTCACCTTGATTTACTGCCTCCGCCTGTTGCGAATCGGTCAGTAACCCGAAACGCTTAACCGAAGCGCGATATTCGTTGGCCCAGAGGGCCTCGGCTTCTTTTGCGTAAGGGTTATCAATCACGAGAAGAGCATACCTTTTAGGAGTAAAGTCTCTCTTTGTGAATAATTCTTTAAAACCAAAGCGGATCCTGCTAGGCAAGCGCCTCTCCACCCAAAAACTTGAGGGTGAACTACTGCCCAAGGTGATCGCGCTTCCGATCTTCTCGAGCGACCCGTTGTCGTCGGTTGCCTATGGCCCGCAAGAGATGCTGATGATCCTGACCCTCGGTGGAGCAAGCATGCTTGTGTTCGCGCCTTGGATTGCGGCGGCGATTGTCCTACTTCTCACCGTCATTGTTCTCAGCTACCGCAAGGTTGTTGCAGCGTACCCATCTGGTGGTGGCGACTACGAGGTTGCCAAAAAGAACATTGGCGAAAGATCCGCCCTAATAGTCGCATCGGCTCTATTGCTCGACTACGTAATGACCGTTGCGGTTTCGATCGCCTCCGGAACAGACAACTTGATTTCAGCGTTCCCTGGGCTTAACCCGTGGCGCGTAGAGCTGGCCGTGGGTTTCATTGTGTTCCTGTGCGCAATCAACCTGCGCGGAGTTCGCGAATCTGGCGCAGCCTTTGCGGTACCTACATACCTATTCATTGGTTCGGTCTTGACGATGATCGGGGTCGGAATATTCCGCGTCTTGATAATGCACGAATCGCTACACGCGGTTTCGGCTCAGTACAGCGTGCACGCCGTCGAGAACGTCCAGACTGGAGCTCTAGTCTTCATAATGCTCCTGCTCAGATCTTTCGCCTCGGGTTCGGCCGCGCTTACCGGTATTGAGGCCATCGCTAACGGCGTCCCTGCCTTCCGTGTGCCCAAGATCCAAAACGCCCAAAAGACCATGGCTTGGATGGGCATTAGCGCAATCACCATGTTGGTGGGTATCGTCACCTTCTCAATAATCACGGGCGTGAAATACATCGAGGACGCAAGCCACCAGCTCAGCGGTGCAGACTTGGTGGCCTTCAACAAAATTCCGCAGCCTTCGGTCATCGCTCAGCTCGGTCAGGCCATCTTCGGCGACGGCTCGATCATGTTCTTCGTTTTGCAGGCTGCAACGGCGGCTGTTCTGCTTCTGGCAGCAAACACCGCGTTCAACGGGTTCCCTCTTCTGAGCTCAGTACTAGCCAAAGACAAGTACGCTCCTAAGGCCTTGATGACCCGTGGAGATCGACTGGTCTTCTCAAACGGAATGCTCTCGCTAACTCTTGCTGCTGTAACCCTTGAACTGGTTTTCAAGGCCGACGTTTCGGCACTGATACAGCTCTACGTTCTAGGCGTGTTCACATCCTTCACCGTTGGCCAGATTGGTATGTTGCGCCATTGGAAGCGTGGCAAGGCCGATGGATCAATATCTGCCAAAGAAGCCCTTAGCGGGCGCATCATCAACGGCGTAGGCGCGACGATGACCGCATCGGTTCTAGTCATCGTGACTCTGACCAAGTTCACCCACGGCGCCTGGTTGGTTTTCATCATCATGCCGACCCTCTACTGGGTGATGTACAACACCGGACGCTATTACAAGACAATCGAAGCCGAGATCGCGATCGATGAGCACACCGAGTTTGGCTCGAAGGGCGACTATGCGGTCGTCTTGATGGACAAGCTCAACAAGCCGCAGCTCAAGGCCCTCGACTACGCGCTCTCGAGCAAGCACAACCGCATCGACGTGGTTCACATCGCCGTGGACCCAGATCGCGCAGCAGCCTTCGAAAAGGAGTGGAAGAAGTTCGGGATCAAGGTTCCGCTAAAGATCATCGACTCCCCTTACCGCGACTTCACGGCTCCGCTGACCGAGTACCTTGAAGACCACCGAGCCCGTTACGGCAGCGAGCGCATCGCCGTCTACCTACCGAAGCTGATCGTTGGCCACTGGTGGGAGCACATCTTCCACAACCACCGCGCGAACCGCCTGCGCAAGCGTCTGCTCTACATTCGCGGCGTCATGGTCACGCTCGTGCCTTGGAGGCTTGAGTCGGCAGAACGCTTCAACCCGTTCGACCGCAAGTCGATGCCCGGCGACGTTCGCCGAGGCGAGTCGGTTCGCCCGAAGTTGCGTCGCCACCCGGAGGCGGCCAAGGCCAAGAACTCGGTGTTCCACATCAAGTCCGACGCGAACGAAGAGTAGATGCCTAAAGCGTTGCAGACCACTGCACTGGTGTTCCTAGGTGGAGCACTGGGCAGTGGTCTTCGCTTTTCTTTAGGTTTGCAAATCGAACCACTGCCGTTGCTCTTTCTGGTGAACCTGCTCGGCACGCTTTTGCTCGGAGTCGTAAACGGCAAAACCTGGCCGAGCTGGGTTCACCCACTACTTGGCACTGGAGTTGCCGGTGGTTTCACGACCCTCTCTGGGCTTTCGCTGTTCCTAAACAACCACTTCGCAACCGACCCGCTGGCAACCTTGGTGCCGATTGCGGTCATGTTGGCCCTCGGCTTCGTCGCTCACTGGGTCGGAATGAAGTTGGCGGTGATCTGGCGATGAATAATCTCGCTTGGGTATGCGTTCTAGGTGGTTTCGGCGCTGCCTCTCGCTACCTGCTCGCAAAGTGGGATGGCTGGCTGCCCTGGGGAATCCTGCTCGGCAACTCGATTGCCGCGGTTGTTGCCACCATCGCTCTTCAAGGAACCCTCAGCGTGATCCTGGTCGCCGGTCTGGCAGGCGGGTTGTCAACCTTCTCGACCCTGATCGCTCAAACTTCGGGGCTCTGGGTCAAATCGAAGCCGCGAGCCGCACTAAATCTGGCGCTCAACCTGGTAATTCCGTGCACAGTTTCTGTTGCGTGCGGGTTGCTCATCTCTTGACTGCTAAAATAACCGCAGGATTTCTCATCACCCCAACCTGTTAAGGGGGCTCGCCATGGGGCGTGGTCGTCAAAAAGCGAAGAACACTAAAGTCGCACGCGAGCTGAAGTACTTCAGCCCAAACACCGATCTTTCCGCACTCGAAAAAGAGTTGGCGGTGGCCCCGGCCAACACCGGCGAGCCAGACTACGAAGACAAATGGGCAGACCTTTACGAAGACGAGCCTGACACCGAAGAAAACGTCGAAGAAGGTAGCGCTGCCGCCGGCGAGGCCGAAGACGACGTAGACCCCGAATCAGAAGAAGAAAACTAGCTTCCGTAAGAGCCGGTGAGGCGCACAGCGCCACCGTCAGTGCCTTTGGCACCCTGAACCCAACCATCTAGGTTCTCAGGCTGCTGGGCCACCACACCGAGCTTCCAGCCACCAATTGCGGCCGCTATTTCGTCAGCCTTGTCGGCTGAAACCACGAGCGCCTGGCCGAGGCCGAGGTTCCAGGTGCCCTCGACCGATTCGAGCGAGAACCCGCCCCAACCAGCAAGCACCTTGAATACGTCGTTCGGGGTCCAGGTGGAACGCTCAACCTCGAGAGCAACGCCTTGAGGCAGCACGCGAGCGAGATTAGCGGCGATGCCGCCACCGGTGATGTGGCTCATCGAGTGCACAGAAGAACCTAGAGGGCCTTCAAGCAGTTCGTTGAGCACACCAGTGTAGAGGCGAGTTGGCTCTAGCAACACCTCGCCGAGGCTTCTTGAGCCAAACTCTGAGACCGACTTG
>CAIJJH010000181.1 GCA_903820955.1 uncultured Micrococcales bacterium | reverse complement strand
GGACGCATTCGCGGTTGTTCCGTAAGCCTCGCCGCCCGAGAGATCGATGTATTTGCCGCCAACGCGAACGGTGAGGTCGTGAAGGTAGGTTAGCCGCCAGACAACCAGGGCTAGCAGGGCAAGGGTGATTGCCTCGGCGAGAAGCGCCTTTTTCAGCGTCGCCTTTGCGGCGGCAGGGAACTTCGGGTAATTGAAATACCGCTTAAACCAGCGCACAAAGGCTCCTAATCAACAATTTCTCAAGTCTAACCGCGCATAGGCTTGAGCCATGATCAAGTCAGCTGTTCCAGTGATCCCGGTGACCAAACTCGAGCCAACTATCGAGCTACTCGCTCCCCTAGGCTTCAAAACCGAGTGGATCCATGACCCGGGCGGCAACCTTCGTTACGCATCGCTAACCATCGATGGCATCGAGATTCACCTAAGCGAGAGTCGCGGCGATGGCACCGGCCCTGTGGTTTGCTACTTCTGGTCAGATGACATCGATCAACTTGCTGCTCTCGCTGGCGAGAGCGCTGCCGATCAGACTTGGGGCACCCGAGAGTTTTGGCTTCGTGATGCCGACGGCAACTCATTTAGGTTTGGCCAAAGGCTCGATTAGCTCTACTTCAAAAGACTCGTGACACCATTAATAAAATCTCGTTACTCGGCATCGTCTTGTTTCGGTGTGCTCGATGGCCTCGGCCAAGCTTTTATGCGGTTCATGGCGCGGAAAGCCGAAATCGAAGCCCAAACCAGAAGCGCTCCGAAGAAAATCGTGGTGCCGCCAACCGGACCTGTGTCGGTGCAAGGGGCGTCGATGCACGAAGGGTGGCCGAAGGCGTAGTACAAGCCGAAGAGAAGAACCGGTAGACCTAGGCAACCGCTGCAGCCGCCCAAAACGCCGAATCCATTACCGGTTTTTTGTTTTTCCTTAGACACGTGACTCCCCTAAACAGTCGTTGAAGAAAATAGTAGCAAAAGCCAAAGAAAACCCCAGACCCGAAGGTCTGGGGTTTTTCAGCGATTCTTTAGAACTACTTGGTGACCTTGGTGACGGTACCGGCACCAACAGTGCGGCCACCCTCACGGATCGCGAAGCGTAGACCGTCTTCCATGGCGATTGGCTGGATTAGCTCAACCGACATTTCGGTGGTGTCGCCAGGCATAACCATTTCGGTACCAGCCGGAAGGGTGATAACACCAGTCACGTCAGTGGTACGGAAGTAGAACTGTGGGCGGTAGTTTGCGTAGAACGGGTTGTGACGGCCACCCTCATCCTTTGAAAGGATGTAGACGTTGGCGTCGAAACCGGTGTGAGGGGTGATCGAAGCAGGCTTGCAAACAACCTGGCCGCGCTCAACATCTTCACGCTTGGTTCCACGTAGAAGAAGACCTACGTTCTCGCCGGCCTCTGCGTAGTCGAGAAGCTTGCGGAACATTTCGATACCGGTAACGGTGGTCTTCTGCTTGTCGCGGATACCGACGATTTCAACTTCGTCGTTAACCTTGACCTGGCCACGCTCGATCTTGCCGGTGATAACGGTTCCACGACCAGTGATGGTGAAAACGTCTTCAACAGGCATAAGGAACGGCTTGTCTAGGTCGCGAACTGGCTCTGGGATGTTTGCATCGCAAGCGTCCATGAGGTCAAGAACGGTCTGACCCCACTTGGCGTCACCTTCAAGAGCCTTTAGGGCAGAGACCTGAACAACAGGAGCGTCGTCGCCAGGGAACTCGTACTTCGAAAGAAGTTCACGAACTTCCATCTCAACGAGGTCTAGGATTTCGGCGTCGTCAACCATGTCGCTCTTGTTTAGAGCTACAACGATGGAAGGAACACCAACCTGACGAGCAAGAAGCACGTGCTCCTTGGTCTGAGGCATAGGACCATCGGTAGCTGCAACAACGAGGATGGCACCATCCATCTGTGCTGCACCGGTGATCATGTTCTTGATGTAGTCAGCGTGGCCCGGGGCGTCTACGTGTGCGTAGTGGCGCTTCTCGGTCTGGTACTCAACGTGTGAGATGTTGATGGTAATACCGCGCTGCTTCTCCTCAGGGGAGTTGTCAATCTGGTCGAACGCGGAAGCCGTGTTCAGGGTTGGGTACTTGTCGTGAAGTACCTTGGTGATGGCCGCAGTCAGAGTCGTCTTACCGTGGTCAACGTGACCGATGGTTCCGATGTTGACGTGCGGCTTGGTGCGCTCGAATTTCGCCTTAGCCATTTTGGGTCCTCCTCAGGATCCTTTGTAAATCTCCGGGCAAGAATATGCCCTTTTGATTTTGGGGGTTTACAGATTTTCTATGTTACTTGAAAGAGCAGTTTTTGGCTACTCGCCCTTGTTTTTCTGGACGATCTCGTCGGCGACGGCCTTCGGAACCTCAGAATAGGTTTCGAAAGTCATCGAGTAAACCGCACGGCCCGAAGTCTTCGAGCGTAGGTCACCGACATAACCGAACATTTCAGACAGTGGAACTAGGGCACGAATGACCTTGACGCCTGAAGCGTCATCCATCGACTGAATCTGACCGCGTCGAGAGTTGAGGTCACCGATTACGTCGCCCATGTATTCCTCTGGGCAGCGTACTTCAACGGCCATCAACGGCTCGAGCAGAGTTGGTTGCGCTAGGCGCGATGCTTCTTTGTAAGCAATCGAACCAGCGATCTTGAACGCCATTTCAGACGAGTCAACGTCGTGGTAGGCGCCGTCAAGAAGGGTAGCCTTTACACCGACCACTGGGTAGCCCGCAAGGGTACCAACCAGCATGGCGTCGCGGATACCGGCATCAACTGACGGAATGTATTCGCGAGGAACGCGACCACCGGTTACGGCGTTCACGAACTCGTAAGTCTTGTCGCCCTCGACCTCCATAGGCTCGAGCTTGATCTGAATCTTTGCGAACTGACCTGAACCACCGGTCTGCTTCTTGTGGGTGTAGTCGTACTTCTCGACTGAGCGCTTTAGGGTCTCGCGGTAGGCAACCTGTGGCTTACCAACGTTGGCCTCAACCTTGAACTCGCGACGCATGCGGTCAACGAGGATGTCGAGGTGAAGCTCGCCCATGCCCGAGATAACGGTCTGGCCGGTCTCGTGGTCGTGCTCAACGCGGAAGGTTGGGTCTTCTTCGGCTAGCTTCTGAATTGCAAGACCTAGCTTCTCCTGGTCACCCTTGGTCTTCGGCTCAATAGCTACCGAGATAACAGGCTCAGGGAAGGTCATCGACTCTAGAACGATCTGGTTGTCCGGGTCGCAAAGGGTGTCACCGGTTGTGGTGTCTTTTAGACCGATGGCAGCGTAGATGTGACCGGCGGTAACCGAGGTGACCGGGTTTTCTTTGTTGGCGTGCATCTGGAACAGTTTTCCGATGCGCTCCTTCTTGCCCTTGGTCGAGTTGACGACCTGAGCGCCCGAGTCAACCGCACCCGAGTAGACGCGGATGTAGGTTAGGCGACCGAAGAACGGGTGGGTCATCACCTTGAAGGCAAGAGCTGCGAACGGTGCGTCAGACTTTGGCTCGCGGGTTAGGCGGTTCTCTTCGTCGCGCGGGTCTCCACCCTCGACTGCAGAAACGTCTAGCGGGCTAGGTAGGTAGTCGACAACGGCGTCAAGCATTGGCTGAACACCCTTATTCTTGAACGCCGAACCACAGAGGATCGGGTACATGAGCGAGTTGATGGTCAGGTGACGGATTCCGGCCTTGATCTCGGCAACGGTTAGCTCTTCGCCTGCGAAGTACTTCTCCATCAGCTCTTCGCTGGTCTCGGCAACTGCCTCGAGAAGCTTTGCGCGGTACTCGTCGGCCTTGGCTTGCAGGTCGGCAGGAATTGGCTCAACGTCGTACTTTGCGCCCATCTCGACGTCTCCGCGCCAGGTCTTAGAGTTCATCTCGACTAGGTCGACAACACCTTCGAAGGTGTTCTCGGCGCCGATAGGAAGCTGGATAACCAGTGGCTTAGCGCCAAGGCGGTTGATGATGGTGTCTACGGTGAAGTAGAAGTCTGC
>CAIJJH010000180.1 GCA_903820955.1 uncultured Micrococcales bacterium | reverse complement strand
CCATGCCCTTGGTGGCACGCTGAACGACCCGAAACGCTCCGCTGAGGTTTACATTGAGGATTTCTTCGAAGTCTTCGTCGGTCATGCGCATAAGCAGCATGTCCTTGGTGGTGCCTGCGTTAGCAACCAAGACCTCGACTGGCCCTAGCTTGGCCTCAATCGCTTCGAAGGCTGCATCGAGAGAAGCGCCGTCGGTTACATCGGCAACCACGCTCATGGTTCCGACTGGCCCTTCGCCACTTCGCACCGTAACTGCGACACGGTGGCCTTGGGCGACGAATTCTTCGGCGATTGCTCTACCGATACCGCGATTGCCGCCGGTGACCAGAACTGTTCTCGGTGTGGTCATTTTGCTCTTTCTTGGAAGATTTTGTTCACTCGGTGAGTTGTGTTTAAGTCTAGTCGCGACCATTCGCGAGGTAACTTAGTCTCGGAGGCAAGTTTTGGCAAAGCGCACAAGTGTTACGTCGGTAGAGCTCTCCCCCGAACTCGAACGTCGCAATCGTTTTATCCAATACACGGTCGCCATGATCATCAGAGTTGCCTGCATCTTCTTAGCCGTGGCCATCGACGGCTGGATGCGTTTTGTATTCATTGCCGGCGCTGTTCTACTGCCATACTTTGCAGTGGTGGCAGCAAACTCGGTTGGTGCAAGTCGTTCGAAGGCAACCGCCACTCCCGTTGCTCCCCTCCAGATTTCGACCAAGGATTTCATTGACGCAAGTCCAAAATAAATGCTCTAGAGCGGGTTGTGACGCACAGTCGACAACCGCTTTCGATTGGCGGAATCCGAAGATCCATCGCGATGATCGATTCAAAACCTGGGCTTCCTGCGACACGCATGTCGAATTCTTCGCAGATTACCTGGAAACCAGAAACCTGCCTTTTGAGGTGAGAAAGCTTTGAGTTACTTCGGAGCAACCTGGAAGAACTGGCTTAAATGGTTCGCGGTTGTGCTGGTATTTGCTATTGCCTGCGGTTTTCTCTCGAACTGGCAATTTCATCGTCGCCAAGAAAAACTCGTTGCCATCGAGCGCGTGCTCGCCAATTTTGCAACTCCGGCCCAGCCGATCGATTCGGTTCTCTCAGGTCTCGGTTCATGGAAATCCGAAGATGAGTGGCGCGCGGTCAGCGTTGTCGGTCACTACCTACCAGAGAAGGCAGTCCTCGTTCGCAACCGTCCGAATTCGGGTCAGCCTGGATTCGAACAGCTAGTGCCGTTCGTGCAAGCAAACTCTCGAGTCATTTTGGTATCGCGCGGTTGGGTGGCCACCGGAAACAACCAAGACTCTCCGGATGTGAACCCGATGCCGAGCGACAGCCAAAGGACGATCATCGTTCGACTTCGCCCAAGCGAGGCGCATGACGGACGCACTGCGCCTGCGGGCCAAGTGCCGAACCTCGAGGTTGCACGGGTTTGTAAGCAATTGAAACTAAGCGGTTGCTACTCGAAAAGCTACGGCAGGGTTTACAGCGACTCCTCGGACGATCCGGCATTGCAGGCGCTGGAACAACCGGTCACCGACGAGGGAAACAACCTGAGCTACGCGATTCAGTGGATCGTTTTTGCGGCCATGGCCTTCGGCGCCTTGTTCTGGATGATTCGAACCGAACGAGACAGATATCTCGGACGCACTCGCACCAAGACTCGCAAGACCCCAACCGACGAAGATGTCGAGGATTCGCTTAGCTAAGCGAAATCAGGTCAGCGTAGGAATCGTTCCAGAGGTCCTCGGCTCCATCGGGCAGAATAAGCACTCTTTCCGGGTTCAGAGCAAGCACCGCGCCAACATCGTGCGAAACCAATACAACGGCTCCGCTAAACGTCGAGAGCGCAAAGAGAATCTCTTCGCGACTGGCAGGGTCGAGGTTGTTTGTTGGTTCGTCCAGTAGCAAAACATTCGCCGATGAAACCACCAGAGCCGCCAGGGCAAGACGAGTCTTCTCGCCACCCGAAAGCACGCCGGCAGGCTTGTTTACGTCGTCACCGGTGAACAGGAACGAACCCAAAACCTTACGCACATCGGTGTCGCCGAGCTCGGGCGCCGAACGCTGCATGTTTTCGAGCACGCTTTTGTTGACGTCCAAGGTCTCATGCTCCTGGGCGTAGTAACCGATTTTCAGGCCGTGCCCGGGTTCGATGGTTCCGGTATCCGGCGCGTCGATTCCCGCGAGCATCCGAAGCAGCGTGGTCTTGCCTGCTCCGTTGAGTCCGATGACGACGACCTTGGAACCCTTGTCGATGGCCAGATCCACCGCTGTGAAGATCTCTAGCGAGCCATAGCTCTTGCTCAGGTTCGACGCCATCAGTGGTGTGCGTCCACATGGCGCTGGCTCGGGGAACCTGATGCGGGCGACCCGGTCTTGCTCGCGCACGGCTTCAAGGCCGCTCATGAGGCGCTCTGCGCGCTTAATCATCTGCTGCGCGGCAACCGCCTTGCTTGCCTTTGCGCCGAACTTTGCGGCCTGCAGGTTGAGTGTCGCAGCCTTCTTTTCGGCGTTGGAACGCTCGCGCTTGCGACGCTCCTGGTCGGCCTCGCGCTGCTTCAGGTAGTTGTGCCAACCCATGTTGTAGATATCGATCACGGTGCGCATGGCATCAAGGTAGAAAACTCGGTTCACGGTTTCGCCAATAAGTTGAACATCGTGACTGATCACGATCAGGCCGCCCTGGTAGGTTTTTAGGAATTCGCGCAGCCAAACCACCGAGTCGGCATCCAGGTGGTTTGTCGGCTCATCGAGGATCATGGTGTCGGCCTGCGAAAACAGGATGCGTGCCAACTCGACGCGACGTCGCTGACCACCAGATAACGTCTTGAGCTGTTGGTCTAGGACGTGCGGCTTGATACCAAGGTTGCCCGAAATGGCCTCGGCCTCTGCTTCGGCGGCGTAACCACCGTTGGCCACAAAACGGGCCTCTGCGCTCGAGTACTTCTTCATGGCGGCCTCATAAACGACGGGGTCAACAGAGCCCATGTCTTCGGAGGCAGCGGTCATGGTCTTGAGTTGATCGCCAAGGTCGCGGGCGTTGAGAATCCGGTCTCGAACCGTCTCCTCTGGGTCGCCCGTCCTCGGGTCTTGAGGTAGGTAGCCGATTGCACCTACGGTTTCGAGTGAGCCGCCGGTCGGTTGACCCTCCCCCGCCAAAATCTTGGTCAGGGTGGTCTTGCCGGCACCGTTACGCCCGACGAGACCAACCTTGTCGCCCTTGTCTACGCGGAAGGTAACGTCTTGCATCAAGACACGAGCTCCGATACGGATCTCTAGGTCTTTGACATTAATCAAGTGTCATCTTTCGTAAGCAAAGGGGGTATCCCAAAAGGGCTAGTTTACAATAGACCCAACAAACCAAACCAGGAGACCCGATGTCGCTCACGCTTTCAACTCGACCAACCATCGTCGACCGCTTCGTACCGAAGAGCCTTGCTGCAGACATCGCGCTGGTAGTTGCCGGCGCTGCGCTAACCGCGGGTGCCGCTCAAATCGCCATTCCTATGTGGCCGGTCCCGATCACCGGCCAGACTTTCGCCGTGTTGCTCGCCGGTGCCGCACTGGGCAAAGCTCGCGGCGCGCTTTCGATGGCGCTCTATGTATTTCTCGGTGCAATCGGTCTGCCAATTTTTTCCGGTGCCAAGTCTGGTTGGGCCTTTGGCCCGACCTTGGGCTATCTAGTCGGCTTCATTGCCGCCGCAGCAATCGTTGGCTACTTTGCCGAGCGCAGCTCGGGCAGCAAATGGTTCGGTGTCGCGGTTGGCTTTATTGCTGGTAACGCGGCTATCTACCTATTCGGCTTGCCTGTACTTTCGGCCTTCCTCGGCTCTGTCGGTTACCCCAACGACCTGAGCGCGACGGTCAACGCGGGGTTGGCTCCATTCGTGGTTGGCGACGCCATCAAGATCGCACTGGCCTCTACCTTGCTTCCCGGCGCTTGGGCTCTGGTAAAGCGCGTGAAACGCTAAAGGGTTTAAGCGAAAAGGCCTCCCAGTAGGGAGGCCTTTTCCTTTGGTCTTACTAGATCGAGAATCCGATGGCGCGCATCTGCTCGCGGCCGTCTTCGGTGATCTTCTCAGGGCCCCATGGCGGCATCCAGACCCAGTTGATTCGGTACGCCTCGACGTGGCCGTCGAGAGCCTCGCCGGTCTGTTCTTCGAGAATGTCGGTCAGCGGGCAACCGGCCGAGGTGAGAGTCATGTTGATAAGTAGCGAGCCGTCGTCCTCAGACTCCTCGAGACCGTAAATGAGCCCGAGGTCGACGATATTCACACCGATTTCAGGGTCGATTACGTCTTTCAGAGCCTCGATGACCTCGTCGTACTTTGCTGGGCTGAGTTCTTTAGGCATTGGTGTACCTGTCGTATCCTTCGGATTCAAGACGGTCGGCAAGCTCGGAGCCACCCTCTTCGGCAATCTTGCCAGCAACGAACACGTGAACGAAGTCGGGCTTGATGTAGTTGAGGATTCGGGTGTAGTGGGTAATCAGAATCACGCCCATTCCGGTCGCGGCTTTGACGCGATTGACGCCCTCGGAGACGACCTTTAGTGCGTCGACATCTAGGCCAGAGTCGGTTTCGTCGAGAACCGCGAACTTTGGCTTTAGAAGTTCCATCTGAAGGATCTCGTGACGTTTCTTTTCGCCGCCCGAGAAACCCTCATTGACGTTGCGCTCGGTGAAGGTCGAGTCCATTTTCAGCGCGTCCATCGCTCCGCGGACTTCTTGAATCCAAGGGCGAAGTGCCGGCGCCTGGCCGTCGATGGCGGTCTTGGCGGTGCGCAAGAAGTTGCTGACCGAAACACCTGGGATCTCGACTGGGTACTGCATGGCCAGGAACATTCCGGCACGTGCACGCTCATCGACGGTCATCTCTAGGACGTTGGCTCCGTCGAGGAGAATTTCACCCTTGGTGATCGTGTACTTGGGGTGGCCGGCAATCGAATAGGCAAGGGTTGACTTGCCAGAGCCGTTAGGCCCCATGATTGCGTGGGTCTCCCCCGAGCGAATGACGAGGTCTACGCCCTTGAGGATTTCTTTCGTACCTTGCTCGGTCTCAACCGTTACGTGCAGGTTCTTGATTTCTAGGGTTGCCATGGTTTCTTCCTTTAGGCCTTGTCGTATTCGAGAAAAATTACGCCATCTTCGATGAAGACTTCATAGACGGCAACCGGTTCGTAGGCCGGCAGTGACAGCGGAGCACCGGTCTCTAGCGAGAACTTGGCTCCGTGTGCCCAGCATTCGATGGTTTCGTTATAACGAATCCTTCGCTGAGCGAGATTTCACCGTGCGAGCACTTGTCGTCGATTGCCTTCACGTCACCCGATTTGGTGCGCGCGATCGCGATGGCGTGGCCATCGATTAGCACGCGAATGGCGCGTCCTGGTTTGATGTCTTCGACAGGGCAGATTTTGTGAGCCATTACTTGACGCTCCTCTTGAGCTCGTCTTCGATCGACTTGTTTAGGCGATCCTCGATTGATTCGATGCCGATTTGTTGCACGATTTCGTTTAGGAAGCCCTTGACCACGAGACGGCGGGCCTCAAGTTCGTTGATTCCGCGAGCCTGCAGGTAGAACAGGTGCTCGTCGTCGAAGCGGCCTGAGGCACTGGCGTGGCCGGCACCCTCGATCTGACCGGTTTCAATCTCGAGGTTCGGCACGCTGTCGGCGCGGGCACCGTCGGTAAGCAATAGGTTGCGGTTCAGCTCGTAGGTGTCGGTACCTTCGGCCGCTTTGCGAATCAGGACGTCGCCAACCCAGACAGTGTGCGCCTTGTCGCCCTGCAGCGCTCCCTTGTAGGTGACTCGTGACTTGCAGTTCGGCTGCGAGTGGTCGACGAAGGGTCGGTGCTCGAGGTGTTGGTTGGCGTCGGCGAAGTAAACGCCGAACAGATCAACCGAGGCGCCCGGCCCGGCGAAATAAATCGATGGAGTGACTCGCACGGTGTCGCCGCCGAATGAGACAACGACGTGCTTTAGGTGTGCGTTGCGCCCAAGCTTCGCAAACTGTGCCGAGGTGTGCACCGAACCGGCGTTCCAGTCCTGAATGCTGATAACGGTCAAATCGCTCTCGTCACCGACCAGAATTTCGATGTTCTCGGCAAGAATGCCGTTGCCACGGTGGTCGATTACGACGGTTCCCTTGGCGTGGAGTTTTGACTCGATCACTATGTGAAGTGCCGAAGGTGTCAGGTCGTCGGAATTGACGGTGAGCACGGCTTGTTCTTCTGGGCCGGCAGGAACAGTGATCAGGTAGGCCGCCTCGGTTGATTCCCAGGCAGCTGCCGATGTGCGATCCTCCGGGGTTCCAGCTGAGCCAAACAGCGGGTGGTCGTTGCCAATCCACTCGCTGGTGATTGCGGTTGCACCATCAAACTGTAGGTCGCCCAGGTAT
>CAIJJH010000179.1 GCA_903820955.1 uncultured Micrococcales bacterium | reverse complement strand
TGATACCGCGCTCCTGCTCCTGCTCCATCCAGTCCATGGTGGCAGCACCGTCGTGAACTTCACCGATCTTGTGAGTGATGCCTGTGTAGAACAGGATGCGCTCAGTGGTGGTGGTCTTACCGGCGTCGATGTGAGCCATGATGCCGATGTTGCGAACCTTGTTCAGGTCGGTAAGCACGTCTTGTGCCACGGTGTCCTCCAGGAGTGGATTGGTTTTGGTTTTGGGTTTCTAAAAAGAACAGCCGCCTACCGACTTGCGTCAGTAGGCGGATGTTCTGCCTACTACCAGCGGTAGTGTGCGAATGCCTTGTTGGACTCTGCCATCTTGTGGGTGTCTTCGCGACGCTTCACAGCTGCGCCAAGACCGTTCGATGCATCGAGGATCTCGTTCATCAGACGCTCGGTCATGGTCTTCTCGCGGCGTGCCTTTGCGTACGAAACCAACCAGCGCATGGCTAGGGTGTTCGCACGGTGGGCCTTGACTTCGATTGGAACCTGGTAGGTCGAGCCACCGACACGACGCGAACGAACCTCAACGGTCGGGCGTACGTTGTCTAGTGCCTTCTTCAGCAGAACTACAGGGTCGCCAGAGGTCTTAGCCTTTGCGCCTTCGAGTGCACCGTAAACGATTGCTTCGGCGATCGACTTCTTGCCGTCGAGAAGAATCTTGTTTACGAGCTGGGTTACAACAGTCGAGCCGTATACAGGGTCTGTAACGACTGGCTTCTTAGTTATCGGGCCTTTACGCGGCATTACTTACCCTTCTTAGCGCCATATTGGCTACGAGCCTGCTGGCGGTTCTTTACTGCCTGGGTGTCTAGTGCACCGCGGACGATCTTGTAACGGACACCTGGGAGGTCTTTAACACGGCCACCACGAACTAGCACCATTGAGTGCTCCTGAAGGTTGTGACCTTCACCCGGGATGTACGCGGTGACTTCTAGACCGTTCGAAAGCTTGACACGCGCAACCTTGCGCAGGGCCGAGTTCGGCTTCTTTGGGGTGGTGGTGTACACACGGGTGCATACGCCACGACGCTGAGGGCTAGCCTTAAGCGCCGGCGTCTTGGTCTTGGTGACCTTAGGCTTGCGACCCTTTCGGACCAACTGCTGAATTGTTGGCACTACTTCTCCTTGTTAGTTCCGCGCGCGAACGCGGATTTTTGTTTATAGCTAAGTTCTTGGCCCTGCCGGGTTTCTTCGGTCTTGGGCGGCGCGACAAGCGCACGTTCCAAGATTACCCGAAGAAACTCCAGCGGGTCAAATGGATTTTTACTCCGCAGCCTCGGTTGAGGAGTAATCCTCGATCGAAGCGAAGCTGAGATCTGCAGGTTCTAGGTTGATTTCTTCAGCCTTGAGGTCCTGTGGAGCCCAGATACGGTTTGGATACTTCTCGTTTTTTGCCTCTTCGGTTGGTTCAACCTTGATGCCACGGTATTCACGAAGACCGGTACCGGCCGGGATGAGCTTACCGATGATGACGTTCTCCTTGAGACCAACGAGTCTGTCTTCACGCTTGTCGAGGGCCGCCTGAGTAAGAACTCGGGTGGTCTCCTGGAACGAAGCGGCCGATAGCCACGACTGCGCTGCCAGCGAAGCACGGGTCATACCCATAACTTCTTGACGTGCGCTAGCCGGCTTCTTGCCCTCGGCTACCGCTGCGCGGTTGATCTTCATGAAGCGGTTGCGGTCCAAGATCTCACCAGGTAGCAAGGTGGTGTCGCCCGAATCAATAACGGTGACCTTTCCTAGCATCTGACGAACGATGATCTCGAGGTGCTTGTCGTGTAGCGGAACACCCTGCGAACCGTAGATCGCCTGAACACCGCGGATGATCTCGGCCTCTGCGGCGCGAGCACCGGAGACAACGAGAACCTCGTGAGGAATCGGGGTACCGTCAACCAGGTACTGACCAGGCTGAACGTATTCACCGTTCTCGACCAACAGGTCGTCCTTGTTCGAAACAACGGCAACCGGAGTGATTGGCGAAAGCTTCTTGAAGGTCTTCGAGGTGGTGCGGCTGAAGGAGTACTGGGTAGCCAACTTCTCGGCGGCCAGTTCTTCTTCTTCACTCAGTGGACGAACGTAGACCTCAAATTCGCGTGGCACGTCGAAGGTTGCTAGCGGGGTCGAGGCAGTGACTACTGCACCAACCTCAAGCTGCTTTTCAACCTTCTTCTGCTTTGCTTCCTTGATGTCGTAGGTGTAAAGACCATCGGCTAGCAACTGGTTGAACTCAACCTCGTCGCCGACCTTGACTAGAACCTTCTGCTTGACAGGCTTGCCGTTGGCAACGAACTTCTCGAGTGCGTAGTCGAATACTGCCTTGACCTGCTTGGCAGGCTTCTGGTGCTGGCTTGGAATCTTCTGCAACTCGTCAACATCGAATGCCGACTCAACGCGAATCTTCTCTGAGGTAACCTCAACGACTTTTCCGCCGAAGTGGGCGACAACTGCCTTGCCGGCGACGTCGGTCGAAGGAACCTTCGAGCCGTCCTTGTCGTCGTGAGCAACTACAACCTGCTTCAGGACGCTTTCGCTGCCGGTCTTGAGAAGAACCTCGCGAACGACACCATCGCGCTTTGGTAGCACGTGCTGACGGTCAACGATCTCGATACGGCCAGGCCAGAAGGCCATCTGAGCAACCTTTGAAGCCTGAC
Organism: uncultured Micrococcales bacterium; assembly: GCA_903820955.1. Lineage (GTDB taxonomy): Bacteria > Actinomycetota > Actinomycetes > Actinomycetales > Microbacteriaceae > Rhodoluna. The sequence goes on along the minus strand of CAIJJH010000179.1, from coordinate 885 downwards.
GCCAACCGACACGAGCTTCTAGCAAGTCGGTAACACCGTTCAGACCCTGGGTGATGTCGTACGAGATAAGGCGCTCAACACGAACCTTCTTACCACCGATCGACTTCAGAATGGTCTGCTTCTTGGCTTCCTGAGCGGCTCCACCGGTGTGGAAGGTACGCATTGTCAGCTGGGTTCCAGGCTCACCGATCGACTGCGCGGCGATGATACCGACAGCCTCACCGAGTTCGACCTGACGACCGCTGGCAAGCGAAACACCGTAGCACTGGGCGCAAACGCCTAGTTCAGACTCACAGGTAAGTGCGCTGCGAACGTGAACCCACTCGACGTCGTTCTCGAAGAACGAAGCAAGCGCCTTGGCGTCGACCGGGGTTCCGGCCTTTGCAAGGGTCTTGCCGCCGGCGACGACGTCCTGCTGGAGGGTACGGTGCAGAACGGTAAGTTCTGCCTGATCCTTGGTCCAGTTGCCTTCAACGTCCTTCAGAGGCTTCTCAAGGCCGCGCGAGGTGCCACAGTCGGCTTCGCGGACGATGACATCCTGAGCAACGTCGACGAGACGACGGGTTAGGTAACCTGCGGCTGCGGTCTTCATCGCGGTGTCAGCGTTACCCTTACGGGCACCGGTGGCGTTGATGAAATACTCGCTGGCGGTTAGGCCAAGCAGGTAGTTACCCTTTACAGGCATCGGTGCGAAGTCACCGGACGAGGTGGCAACAGGGCCACGCATACCGATGATCGAACGAATCTGTAGCCAGTTGCCACGAGCACCCGATTCGACCATGGTCTTAATCGCGTTTCCGGTAGGAATGGCCTTCTTTAGCTCGGCCTCGATCTCGTTGGTGGTCTTCAGCCAGAGCGCACCAAGTGCGTCACGGCGCTGAAGGT